>QIAW01000501.1:0-861 GCA_003225655.1 Acidobacteriota bacterium | reverse complement strand
AATTCGATGAACTGGCCATAGCGGGCCGGCAATTGCGATAATGCAGGCATGCCGCGGGCCGAGGTGCAGAGAGGCGTCCAGACGAGCGCCAGAACCATGCGTCGTGAGAAGCGTACTGTGGCGCTGAATTCAGTGGTGGCGGCGGTGGTGATCACGACGCTCAAGCTTATTGTGGGAATAGCAACCGGCAGCCTGGGAGTCCTCTCGGAAGCGGCCCATTCCGGTCTGGATCTGGTAGCGGCGGTGGTCACGCTGTTTTCTGTGCGCGTCTCCGATAAGCCTGCCGATGCCGACCATCAGTATGGCCACGGCAAAATAGAAAATTTTTCCGCATTTATCGAAACCGGGCTTTTGTTGATGACCTGCGTGTGGATCATCTGGGAGGCGGTACGGCGGCTCTTTTACCATCACGTGGAGATTGAGCCCACCACCGCGGCATTCGTGGTGATGAGTTTTTCCATGATCGTGGATTTCTGGCGTTCGCGCGCACTGAAGAAAATCGCCGATAAGTATCAGAGCCAGGCCCTGCAGGCCGACGCCCTCCATTTTGGAACGGACGTTCTCTCCAGCGGCGTGGTTGTGATTGGTCTCTTGCTGGTGCTTGCCGGCCGCTTCTGCAAGGCGCCGACCCGGTGGCGGCGCTCTTCGTTGCGGGAGTCGTGATGTACGTCAGCTCGCGGCTGGCCCGCCAGACCATCGATGCGCTGCTGGATGCCGCTCCCACGGGAGCGCGCGCGCAGATCGCCAAAGAACTTTCGGGCATCGAAGGAGTGCTGGAGGTGGATCGCATCCGCATCCGCCGGGCGGGGAATAAGTATTTCGCCGATCTTTCCGTCGGCCTGGGACGCAATGTGACCTTCC
>QIAW01000500.1 GCA_003225655.1 Acidobacteriota bacterium | reverse complement strand
GTTGTTCTCGTCTTTCTTCTTGTCTGGCCTGTGCGACCGTTTATTTCATGGTCTGGCTTTTCAGCATGGATGCGCTGGCGACGGTCAGGGCGCCATTGTCGAGCGTTCCCTTCACCTTTACATGGTGGCCAGCATGGTCTTTGAGCGCCTCGGGATTGGCGACCGGTATCACCTGCTTGTCCTTGTCGGTGACGAACACCATCTTTTCGCCGGCATCGAGGCACTTCTTGGCGCAGTCGGCTTTTACCTGCGCTCCGCACTTCTCATCGCCTACCCAGCCCGTCCACGTGCCCTTTTTTCCGGCCGCGGATGCGGCCAGCGAAAACATAGCGACCATCGCTGCAATTGCAAAGATCTTCTTCATGGGGAATTCTCCTTAATTTCAAGTTTTTGATGCTCAATCGCGGTTGCGCCCGGAGAGAGTTGCTAGTATGGTATCCATTTTCCGAGCGTACAAATAATATACGAATGCTCCTTCCGGGTGGATTGCCCGGCGGGCAATTCTAATACGGGATGCACCCTAAAAAGCAGAAAAACAAGATGGCATAATACGAAGTAACATACGAAAAAGCGGCATCCAAAGGCGGTTGCCGTGCCGTACTTGGAAAGGAAGCACTGGTAGGCGTGCAGAGCGCGGGCCCACAAGAGGTTACGAAAGATGCGGCGCTGGTCCTCCGGCTACGCGCCGGCGATGAGAGCGCCATGGAGCAACTCTACGACCGCTATTCCGGCATTGTTTACTCGGTGGCGCTGCGCGTGCTGAACGATACCGGAGCGGCTGAAGACGTGTTGCAAGAGGTCTTTCTGCAACTGTGGCGCAATCCCGGGGTGTTCGATTCCGGCCTCGGCAGTCTGGGTGCATGGCTCGCGGTCATCGCCCGCAACCGGGCCATCGACGCCGTGCGCAAACGCAAGCCTGAGACGGAGGTCGAGAACGTCATCCTTTCCGTCGATTGCGACCTGGAGAGCGAAACCGGGCGCAAGGTTTCCATTGAGAAAGCGCGCGCCGCCCTAGTTAACATTCCCGCTGAGCAGCGCAAGGCGCTGGAGATGGCCTTCTTCCAGGGATTGACGCATATGGAAATCGCCGCCAAAACAGGCGAGCCGCTGGGCACGATCAAGACCCGCATTCGGGCGGCCCTGATCGCGCTCAGGAAGGCAATGACGCAGAAATAGATTTTACAGACGCAGTATGAGCGAGAAATTACAACCCGCACACGAGCAATACGCGGAGGACCTGGCGCTGTACGCGGTCGGCGCCTTGCACGCGGGCTCGTGCGCTCAACTTGAGCAACACCTGAAAGAATGCGCAGCCTGCCGCCGCGAGTTGGAGACGATGCGCGGCGATGCTGTTCTACTGGCCCTCTCCGTCTCAGGTCCTACGCCGCCGGCCCGTTCGCGCCAGCGCCTGCTCTCGGCCATCGAAGCCTCCGGGAAAGAAGAGCAGCCCGATTCCCTGCGCGCCTTTGCCGTGCGCCGCCCCTGGTGGAGTTTTGCGCCCGTCTTTGCCTCGCTGGCGCTGGCCGTCTTTGCGATTTTGTTGTTGCACGAAAATACCAACCTGCGGCAGGCCAACGACCAGTTGGTCTCACAGATTAACAGTGCCGCGCAGGAGAACCGCAAGGCCCGCGCGATCATGGCCCTGATAACCGCCAAAGACGCGATGCATGTCTCGCTGGTCGCAGCTACCGGTCCGCCACCCCCTCCGCATATTAAGACCATTTATCAACCGCGAACCGGACGCCTGGTGCTGATGGCCAGCAACCTCAATCCGCTGCCTGCCGGCATGACTTACGAGTTGTGGCTGATTCCCAAATCGGGAGCGCCCATGCCCGCGGGTCTCTTCAAACCTGATGCTCATGGCATGGCCATGATGATGCCTGAAAATCCGGAGGTGCCCGCCGGCACCGAATGCAAAGCCTTCGCCGTGACCATGGAGCCGGAAGGCGGCTCGCCGGCGCCGACCACCAAGCCTATACTGGCGAGCGCGAGCGGATAAAGTGGCCGGCATTTTAAGGAATGCTCTGTTCGCGATGGGAACTCTCCCAAGCTAAGAGCCGCAATCAGAGAGGTTAGATTTTCCGTTTGTGGCAAATTGGTGAAACATCCTTCAAAACCTTTCCGGTTTCGCGTCATCTAAGGATTGAGCAGGAGTTCTCCTTATACGCCGCCAGGCGATTACCTGCATTTGAAACGGAGGACTTATGAACAATGCCGCTCTCCATATTCGCAGGCTGGCTGCGATCACGCTGCCCATGCTGCTGGTGGCCGCCATCGCCGGTTGCAGCGGAATGCACGGTTCCACTTGTGATATCACAGCAATCAACGTCGATCCGCCAAGCGCTACCGCCGACCACAATGCCGCCCCGCCGGGCAATAGCAAGCAATTCTTTGCCTTTGCCTCCGCGGCATCGCCCGGATGCGCTGTAATGCATAGTAATCTCAACAATGTGACCTGGTCGGTTTCTGACACGGTTCACGTCAGCATCAGTAACGTGCATGATCAGACATACGGCGTGGCCACTTGTATGGGCGCCACCACTGCGGCCACGACAATCACCGCTATAGTCCCCTCCGGCCCCGGCAAAAATGTAAGCGCGACGGCGACTCTTAGCTGTCTATAAAGAGGGTTGCGAAAGAGGGGTTGCGGCCTGGAGCTGTTTCGACATTCCTCAGGTAGAATTGAAGCTGCCAACCATCGCGCGCCCGTAGCTCAGCTGGATAGAGCGAACGCCTCCGGAGCGTTAGGTCGGGAGTTCGAATCTCTCCGGGCGCGCCATACTTTCAACCGACCCAGAATGTCCGAAGTTACAGCCGCTATTGAGATGAGAGCATCGGCAGGGGACGCCGGCCTAGCTTGTCCCGCTTGCGGGGAACGGGAAGCGGACGAAATAGCACGAACCTATTTCCGGCACGGCTTGACCCATGTTTCCTTTTTGAAGTTGGCGTATGTGACCGTATGATGGCACTAACGCCAATGTTCATGCGGTTCTGAGCGCAGAATCAACTCTTGGAGGTCCTGGACCTAATGGGTGAGAACCAAAATCAGCCTTTTTCAACTGTCTTTCAGGTATACTTTTCGCCATCATCGACGAAGAAGATCAAAACATGCATCGCAGACTGATTGTATTGATGTCGATCCTCATAGCTCTGCTCGGACAACTACCGGCGCAGACGACGAAGCCCGCGCTCTGGTCGGCGAAAACAGATCGCACTGTGGGCGGCCCGGCAGCCGATCTGGTGGTTCGTCCGGGTGACATCAACAATCTCGGTTTCGGCTGGCCGCAAGGATTCGATCCTTTCTCAGGACGATCAACGCCGCCGCACAGCTATCCGTGGACGCCCCCGCCCGGAGCGCCTGCCGGCACGGACCGCATCATGCTGGGGTCAGCCGTGACGCCGCAGGACGTGGCCACCCGGTCGGGCGACGGCTATGCCGGTTCCGCCGAGAGGCCTGACAGCATGCCGCAACCAGTCACGCTGGCTGTGGGCGATCTGCCTCCCAAGATTGACGCGATCGTTTTTCAGATGTTCCTCGATGATTTCCAGGCGCCCGTGTGGCATTCACGCTTTCAAGTGTCGCTGAACGGGACCCGCATCCCATCGTTTGAAGATGCGGTCAACTCGCTGGAGCAGACAGGCCCGATCAGCAAACTGGTAACCCTTAAGCTGTTGCCGGAGTACTGGCCGCTCCTACGCGCGGGAACGGTGAAGTTGCTGATTGATGATCCTACAACCCATGAGCCCGACGGTTATGCTATCGATTTCGTGCGCATTTTAGTGAATCCGCATCCGTTCAAATACCAGGTTTCCATCACGGGATCGGTGATGGACGCGGATACACATCGTCCTGTTCCTGGCGCCAGTGTGACCGCAGCGCTTGCGACTGCCAACGCCGATCCGCAGGGTAAATTTGCCTTGAAAGAAGTGCCGGCCGGCATGGTGGTTGTGAAGGCCAATGCATCCGGCTATGACGATGGTGTGAGCCGCTGACCTGGAGCGCGCCATCGCCGAAAAAGGTTCTGTGTCAATTTATGGACTCCACTTCGACCCCGGTTCGGCCACTCTGCGGCCAGACAGCACACCAACGCTGCAGGCGATTCTCACCCTGATCAACGGCAAGCCGGAGTCGCGCTGGATTATCGCCGGACATACGGACAACCAAGGCACATCTGACCTTAACCAGAAGCTTTCGGAGGCACGTGCGGCTTCGGTCGTAGCCTGGCTGACCGGGCATGGTGTGACGGCAAGCCGGCTGGTACCTAAGGGCTTCGGCATGAAGCAGCCGGTCGCCGACAACTCGACGGAAAGCGGCCGCGCGCTGAACCGCCGCGTGGAAATTGCACCCGCCCCATAGAAAGCAATCGCCAGGCGCAGTTCCTTTAAGAAACAGGTTCAAACCGTCGATTTGGCTGGTTGAATCAGTCCGCAATCCTGAGTTACCGCCGGTTGGGCTGGTTGTTCAAGATCACCTTTCCACCATAAATTCTAAAGATATTGATTGAATTGCGCGTAAGCCGTGTGCCAGAATTTACAGCCAAACATGACAACCCCCTTGATTCGGTCTTTCGCGAAATGTGTGCGTCTTATCTTTCTGTGCGGGGCCGCTATGCTCGTCGGCAATCCTGCCTGGGCCAGCTTCGGCGATTGCAACGACCCGGCCTACCTCGCCCATTTTGATCCGAGCCTCACCTCCGCGCACGGCTTTCTTGTGTCGAGAGCGATCGCCTCGCCGTCACCTCTGAGGCCGGCACAACCCACATCCGCATCATTCAGCACCTGGTCGCCGATTGGGCAACGCGTCCCGGCGCCCTGCGCGCGATCAAGAACGGTGTCGCTGCCTCTGTGCGGGCGATGGGAACACTGGGAAGCTTCCGCATTTCCGATGTCACGATCCTGCTCATCGACGGATTCGCACCCGGTGGCGGCAGTGAACGCTTCGGCGATATCGCTGCAGGAACGTTGCGGTATGGCTCCTGGGGCCAGGTGCGACGGCGGGCTATGGGGCCAGCATGATTGCCCATGAATTGTTTCACTGTGTCCAGCGATCGAGCCTCACGGACGCGCAGATGCGTACCACCGCGGGCGGAGGCGTTGCGGGAGGAGGAACGTGGTGGATCGAGGGCTCCGCCGACTGGTTTTCGACGGCAGCCGTACCGCCCCCTTCCTATTTCCAAGATCGCGTACGTGCCTTCGATTCCGATTCCCCAACCGTCGCGCTGAATGCGATGTCCTATGACGCATACGTCTTCTTCGCCTGGCTAGGTGGGGCCCACGGCCACGCGAGCGTCGTCCCTTTTTTGCGCGCCATGGCCTCGAGCCCTGAGCCGGGCGCGCAGCGTAGGGCGATGGCAAGTGCCCTCCCCACCGCCGAGTGGCTTAGGTTTGCGGAGGATTATCTTGATCGGCGCATCCACGACGGGCAAGGGGCCTCGATCAATTCGACGCCCGTCCCGGGCGACCAGTGGGAATGGCGAGATTCGCGAACGCAAAATACGCGCCTCGAGCCCTTCGTCCTCGCGCGCGACCGCCTCAGCTTCCATTGCGGGAGATGGAATGTGACGCCGCGACCGGCAACCTCGCACGCTGCGCGTACGGAAAGCGGTGGAGCCTGGGGGGATGTCCCGGCGAACATCGACACGATTTCGGGCGGCAACGGCGATTTCCGCTTCGCTGGGATGAATGCGACGGCCTCCGAGGTTTCGCTCCAGATCGACGGCCGTCTTGCAGCCAGCTGCGCGGAGTGTGCAGGGACACGCGAAATCGATCGCTGTCTCGTCGCCACCTGGCAGATGTCGGTCGATGGTATGGAGCAATGGATGCGGGAGCACATCCACAAAGCCACCGTCACCGGAGTCTCCCAGGTGGGCAATACGCTGACGCTGAACTCCGATGGCACCTTTGCGACCGGCGCCTCCCGTGTGAACGTTCAGCTCCAGGGTTCCGGTGGAGTCAGCGGCCAGGGCGCGCTCAACGGCAATGCCAGCGGCCGCTGGTCAGCCGCAAGCGGACATCTCAACCTCTGCCCCGACGAGAGCGCGATGAGCGGCACGATCAGCGTCACCAAGGATGGGCACACGACCACTATCCCCCACCCGGCAAACGAAATGCCGCCCTCCTCGCGCGCATATTCATGCGCCAGCAACTCCTTTACGCTGACCACGCCGATAGGAAGTATGGGCAGCGCAGTGTCGACATACACAAAGACGACACCATCGCATTAACATCCCCCTTTCAAGACGAGTGGGTTCTGGTCGAGGAGCGTGGCAAAGAGACACCAATCTGCCATGATACAAGCGACGGGGGTAAATCGTCAGGCGGCTGGGGCCGACCACATCTTTGGATACCGGCCTGCCGGAACAGTCGGCTTTAGCCAGCACATTTGGCGCTTTGCTATAATCACTCGCTATTCTGGAACTTTGAGCCAGTGGAGTTGCGCAGCCAGGGAGGATGCTTTGAGACGGACAGGTCTGATGACAACTCCACCGCAGTTCGTGCTTAGCCATCTGTCGCGGCAGCTCTACTTGGAATTTCTGGCCAAGGCAAAAAGCAAGGACTTTGCGTTTGTCCGCTTCCGGGAT
>QIAW01000068.1 GCA_003225655.1 Acidobacteriota bacterium | reverse complement strand
GCCGGCGTGCGAAGGATAACGCGCATGCAGGCCTCTGCCGCCCGAGAGCTGTTGCAGTGCGGTGTGAAAGAGGCCGGGCAACATGCCGCGCTCGAAGCCCTGGTGGAAGTTGCGCACCTCCCAGAGCTCGTCTTTAATCCAACTGTGCTCCACGCTCACGGGATAGCGCTCGAGCACCGAGGACGAGAAATCGGCGTTTCTCATGGCGGTGAAGGCGGTCTCAGCCGCCAGCATGCCGCTCTTGATGGCTAGGTGAATTCCTTTGAGGCGCTGCGAGTTGAGGAAGCCGGCGGAGTCGCCAGTGATCATCCATCCATGACCGGCCAACGCAGGCAGTGACCACCATCCTCCGTAGGGTAGTGCCTTCGCCCCGTAGCGGATCATCTTGCCGCCGGCCAGCAGCTCTTTCACAAAAGGATGCTGCTTGAACTGCTGCAGCACGCGCTGCGGATCAATCCGCGGGTCTTCGTAGTCCAGGCCGGTGACAAAGCCAAGCGAAACAATGTTGTCTTTGCCGCCGTAGATCCATGCGCCGCCGTATTCTTTCGTGGTCAGCGGCCATCCCATGGTGTAAATCACTTCGCCGGCCGCGATGCCGCCGCGTCCGGGGGGCACCTCCCAGAGTTCTTTTACGCCTACACCATAGGTCTGCGGGTTGCTGTGGCGATAAAGATCGAGCCGCCCGGCGAGCTGCTTGGTCAGCGATCCGCGCGCGCCTTCGGCCAGCACGGTAATTTTGGCGCGCAGATCGTAGCCGGGCTCGAAGTTCGATTTTTCGTTGCCGGTCTTATCCACGCCTTTGTCATCGGTGCGCAGGCCGATGACGCGGTTGCCTTCAAACAGCAATTCGGAACCGGCAAATCCCGTGAAGATCGTAATGCCCGCCTGCTCGACTTTTTCGCCCAGCCACTTGACGAACTTGTTGATAGAGATGACATAGTTGCCGTGGTCCTGCAGCGGGGGAGGCGTGAGGGGAAAGCGCATGGCGTGCTTCTCGGTGAGGAAGTAAACGCCCTCTTTGTGCACCGTAGCGTCAATCGGAGCTTCGTTCTCGAATCCGGGCAGCAGCTCCTGCATGGAGCGGGGATCGAGCAGCGCGCCGGAGAGGCAGTGCTGGCCAACCTCGCGGGCCTTTTCCAGCACGTAGATGTTTTCTTTGGAGAGCGCAGCCTGGGGGAAGCGCGCATTGTGAGCGTCAATAAGCTGCGAAAGGCGCAGGGCGCAAGCCATTCCCGCCGGCCCGCCGCCCACGATGACGACGTCGGCTTCCATCTGAGGACGCTGTATACCATCCAGGGGCTTGCGGAAAACGATCATGGGCAAAAACCTTTCGCCGCGGATGAACGCGGATGCACGCTGATCAAGAACAATTAAGATTAAATGAAAAAGGGAAAACAGAGAATAACCAGCCGGGGTGCCCCACGCGCGCTTTTTACGCGTGTGGGATTTGTTTTATGGGTCTCTCTGTGCCGTAGCCTGCGATGAGCTTGTCGAAGCGGGTCTCTCCTCTGTGCTCCTTTGTGTCCTCTGTGGTTGGCTTCCTTCTTTGAATCTGGTATCAAACCATTAATTCCTCATAAATTGCGCGCAATAATTGTCGGTGAACGTATGTCTGAGAAGGCCAGCCCATTCAAGAATATGGGCCTATGGGATCTTTGAAAATCTATTCAACCACTGGGGCTTAAAGAGTCTGCGGAAAAAGTCGCTTTCTTGTCATTTCGACACGCAGTGGAGGAATCCCTATTGTACCGATAACCTGTTCGTTCCTTGTCCCGAAATCCTGAAAGCGACGGAAACTGAGCTGAGGTAGGGTCGGGGGAATGCCGTGTATATCATTGAAGAACAAGGATTTACTTCATCAGAGTCTCGCAAAGCCTAGCACGCAAGGGGGTAGGGTGGGTGTTCAGTTTAAAGGGGGCTCCAAGCCGCGCCAAATCCTGACTAACTCTTTGCTTTCTTTACTTCTTCGATCAGCGCAGGAACCACATCGAACAGGTTCCCCACCACGCCATAGTCAGCGATTTCGAAGATGGGGGCTTCGGCGTCTTTGTTGACGGCGATGATGGTGCGGGAGCCTTTCATGCCCACGATGCGCTGGATGGCGCCGCTGATTCCCAAAGCCAGGTAAAGTTTTGGGGCGACCGTCTGGCCGGAGCTGCCGACTTGGCGATCCATGGGCAGCCAGCCGGAGTCGCAGATAGGACGCGAGGCGGCCAGCTCTCCGCCGAGCGAGTCGGCGAGCTGTTTGGCGAGGTCAATGTTCTTCTGTTCTTTAATGCCGCGGCCGACGGAGACGATGATTTCGGCCTGGGTGAGGTCCACCGCCTGCTTGGCTTCTTTGAACCACTCGTGGGGCTTGGTGCGGATGGCGGCGGCATCCACTTTGGCGGTTATGGTTTCCACCGGAGCAGGTGCTGAACCAGCTTCGGCTTTGTCGCCGCGAAAAGCTCCATTTTGGAATGTCGCAAAGTAGGGAGGCTCGCCGGCGAAGCTGACATCGGCGGCAAACTTACCTTGAAACATCTGGCGAGTGAACAGCAGGCGGTTGCCGTCTTTCTTGTAGCCGATGCAGTCGGGAATGAGGCAGCGGCCCAGCGAGGTGGCCAGCTTGGGGGCGAAGTCGCGCACCTGGTAGGTGTGCGGCATCAGGACCAGGTGCGGCTTTTTGTCAGTGATGAACTGTTTGAGGGCGGCGGCAAAGCCATCAGGCGTGTAGTCGGCGAGCGCGGGCGATTCGACCGCATAGACCTTGCCGACTTTCTTGCCCGCCAACTCTGCGGCGGCGGCGGCGATGCCGTTGCCGGCCAGCGCGGCCTCGACCTGCCAGCCCATCTCGGCGGCGATGGCTTGGGCGCCGGCGACTGTCTCCCAGGAGACGCGATTCAGTTTTCCCGCATGCTGCTCGGCAACAACCAGAATGGTTTCAGGCATCGTCTTTGGTGTGTGCTCTCCGATTCATGGTAGAACCTACAGCAATTAACAACGCGGCGATGGCGGTCTGAATGACCTCCCACTTCAGGAAGAAATGGGCGCCGTCGCGAAGGTCGCGTCCGAGAAACAAGGCCACGCCCAAATCAGCGAGAAGCAGAATCACGCCGATAGTGATCAGCGTAGTTCCCCAATCGTCGTACGAGGTTTCTTCTTCCAGATATGCCTGGCGTTCATGCACATCCATGTCGTGATAGGTTGGGCTGGTGCTCAGCGCCATAAGATCCTCCTTGCCATTTCAGGACTCCGCTGGCCGATACAGAGGGCGACAACTGTACTATAAAACTACAAAACCCGCACATCATTCCGTAAATGATCAACAATTTTTTTGGCGATTTCTGCCGGCGCGCCTTCGATCATTTCGGTCTTCTTGCTCTTCTGCGGAACGTACAACTTTTCGATCTTGATCTGGTTGCCGCCGATTGCGGATTGTACCTCCGAAAGGCCAATTTTCCTCAGGGGCTTGTTCTTAGCTTGTTTGATGCCGATCAGAGTGGCGTAGCGCAGCTTATTTATGCCCGATTGTATGGTGAGCACCGCGGGCAGAGGGATATCGACATATTGAAAGTACCCGGCCTCCAGCTCTCGTTTGACGCGGATGCCGCTATCCTGTTTTTCAATGTGCATGATGATGGTGGCATGCGGCCAACCCAGCAGCTCTGCCAGAATGACGCCGGTCTGGGCGTATCCGTAATCATCGGATTGCAGGCCGGTAAAGATGAGATCGAAAGTTTCATCTTTGATCGCCGCCGCGAAGGCGCGGGCGATGTTGATGGCATCGAGCGAGACAAAAGCCGCGTCTTCGAGATGAATGGCGCGGTCAGCCCCCTTGGCCAGCGCCTCACGCAATACCTGCTGCGCCCGGGCGGGGCCGGCGGTGATGACTACAACTTCTCCGCCGTGCTTTTCTTTCTGGCGCAGGGCCTCTTCGAGCGCGTACGCGTCAGGCTCGTTGACCTCGTAGGAAACATCTTCGCGAATCCAGGCGCCCGCCTCATTCAGCTTCAAAGGAGCGTCTTTTTGGGGGACCTGCTTCAGGCAGACAAGAATTTTCATGAGTCCTCGGGCGTAGATCGAACAAAAAGTATAAATCAGGCAGAGGATTGATAATTGCGTAATCGGGTAATTGTGGAATTTCAGAGATTGGTTTAGACAATTCTCCAATTACGCACTTACACAATTATCCAATCAGCCAGCCTATGCTATGCTTTCCCGCGCGAGGAAGACATCATGAACGACATTGCGCTCAACGCATCCGGGTTGCCGCCTTTGCCCGGGCCCGCGTACAAGGACCGGCGCGGCTGGCTCATAGCATTCGGCATTGTTGAGATCCTGATTGCGTGCTTCTTCTTGCTGATGTGCTGCTTCATGGCCCTGGTGATTCCCAACATGCCAAGACAGCCGGCGCAGCCGGAGGTGCCCAGCGGGCTTTTTCTTGTCATGGCGGCGTTTTACGGAATCATGGCCGCTATTTTTGCGGCAGCAAGCATCGGCTCTATACGCTGCAGAAATTGGGCCCGCATTCTCATGATTGTTCTGAGTTCGTTGTGGCTGGCATTCGGGGTCCTGGGCACGGTGGGCTTCATTGTTGTCATGCCGATGATACTTCGCCAGCAGGAGACGATCTTGCGGCAAAATCCGGCGGTCGGGGCAGCGCAGCTTCCGCCTAACTTCATGACCATTGTTATGGCTATAACAATTGTCTTCCAGGTCTTTGTCATGGTGTTGCTGCCACTGATTTTTCTGATTTTCTACACCCGCAAGAACGTGAAGGCGACCTGCCTGGCGCTCGCAGCTCCGGCGACTTCTTCGACCTATTCGGCAACGCCGTTATCTCCGGGCGCGCCTGCGTATGCGTCTGCAGCAACTTCCGGGGCGCCTGCTGTAAGTGCTGCGGCAAAGGGCCTTCCGGTTCCCATCGTCATTGCGATTGTTTGTTTTTTAGTATGGTGCTTGAGCAAGTTGTTCGCACTATGGCTGCCGATCACCTTGCTCTTTGGGGTTACTTTGCGCGGCGTGGCTGCCCGGCTTGTGGTGCTTGCCTTTGCCCTGGTGGATCTGTATTGCGCCTGGAATTTTTACAAGTTACGGCTACGGGGCTGGTGGGTAGCCATCGGTTTTTTTGTATTTTCGTTGCTTTCGGGGATCGTGACTCTCATCCGGGTAGACTTGAGAAGTTTTTATGACGAAGTCTACCGGCAAATGGGAATGAACCCGCAGCAAGTGAGCCCGTATGCCCTCGGGTTCGACCCGCGTTCGATGCATTTCCTTATGGCGCTGGGATGGCTGATTTGGGGCGCCTTTTTCGTCTTCCTGGTTTACACAAAGCGCTATTTCCCGGCGAACTCTAAGGTTTCCTGAAGGTTCAATCCAAAAACGCCACCGATTGCACCCCGGTGATCTCGAAGCGTTTGCGGCAGCGCATGTTCTTGCACATGGTCACATCATCGCGGCGAACCATGTAAGTGCGGGCCTTGGCGAACTTGGCGCGGTCGCGCTCGTCAGCCCGGGGCGGGAGCTGGCGCTTCTTGGTGCGTACCAGC
>QIAW01000499.1 GCA_003225655.1 Acidobacteriota bacterium | reverse complement strand
CGACAAGGACGCAAAGTTATGGTTGTCATTACCGACGGCGGCGATACCGGCAGCCAGGTCACCTATGAGGAAGCGTTACGCCAGGCTCAGCAGGCGGACGCCCTGCTGTATTCCGTCATCGTTGTTCCCATTGAGGCCAGCGCGGGACGCAACACCGGCGGGGAGCACGCTTTGATTCAAATGTCGCACGATACCGGTGGCAAATATTATTACGCCGATTCCATCACCCGGCTCGATCACGCCTTCCATCAGATTGCAGATGAGCTGCGCAACCAATATCTGTTGGGATATTATCCCAGTCAGCGGCTTGCAGATTCGGACTTCCGCCGCATCGAGGTACGGGCATTACCGCCAGATTCAGCGGCTCCTCGCGATCGTACGCAACTCATGGTTCGCCATCGCACAGGGTATTACACGTCGAAGGCACGATAATAAGAAGAAGCTTTTAGCCATTAGCTCTTAGCCTTTAGCTTTGTCCGGCAAACGAAGCGTTCGCAGCTCGTCATGAGTCGCCGCAGCGATGAAGCATCTTGCATTTCTCAATGTTGGTCGAGTTCTTAGTAAGACTGTAAGGTTAAAAGCTAAAAGCTTTTCCTTTGCTCTCAATATAGAATGTTCAGCGTGAATCGCGGCAGACCCAATCCTTTCACCATCAAGAAGCCCCGCTCGGTTCCTCCCGGGGAGACCGGGGAAGAAGCGGCCTTCCTGCGGCTGTTGGGGCAAGAGCAATCGCCGGTCACCCTCAAATTGGTCAACGGTGAGACGGTCAGCGGCTGGATTGAATACTATGACGAAAGAATGGTGCGGCTCACCCGCGCCGATGCCCCCAACCTGTTTATCTACAAAGACCAGATCGCCTATATAGCAGAGTCAGAAAATGGCGAGCCGGCCTGAGTTTTACCTCTTATAGGTCCCCATCAATTCAGCCTGGCCCAGAACGTGCCCTTCCATGGCGCGCTCGAGTTGCTGTCTGGCGGCTCCGGATTTAAGGTCCAACTTCGTATCCAAAGCATAAAGTTTGAAGAAATAACGGTGTGGCTTTCCCGGGGGCGGACACGGGCCTCCGTAGCCGGTCTTTCCAAAGTCATTGATGCCCTGGGCTCCGCCGCCGGGCTCCGCTGCCTGCTTGGGCACTGCTTCAGGAAGCTGGCGCAAAGTGGCTGGCAGGTCGTATGCCACCCAGTGTGTCCAGGTGCCGGAGGGCGCGTCTGGATCGTCGGCGATGAGGGCGAAGCTTTCCGTCTTGGCGGGCGGCTCACCCCATTGCAATGCCGGAGAAATGTCGGAGCCTTCACAAGTGAACTTCTTGGGGATCGCGCCGCCGCTCGAAAATGAAGAACTCTGCAACGAAAATGGCATGGTGGAACCTCGCGAGCTATCAGAAGACTTTTGTTGAGGGGTCGCCTGCCCGCCCGACTGGCATCCGGCAAGCACCAGAATGAAGAAAAGAATGCGTGCGCTATGGCTGGTGGTTTGAGAGCGAATAGAAGCAGCGTACATTTTTGTGGCCTCTTGTGAAATATGTTATCGAATTTGTTGCAGTGAGTGGCCGATTGCGGCTACCCCTAGGCTGACAATTCGCATTTGCATCTCTCCGGCGCAAAGAGCTGAATGCCAACCGCTGAGTGCCGAATGCCTGTCACCGGTGCGATTTATGTTTCCGATCAATAAAAACTCTTTTACGTTGGATTCATGGCCCCTGATTACGAGTTTGTTGGGCGCGCGGCTGAAATTGCCCGAGAAGGCGGCGCGCTGCTGATGGAGTATTTTGCCCGGAATGTCACCATCGAATATAAAGGCGATGCCGATCTGGTCACCATTGCCGACCGCAAGTCTGAGAAGCTGCTGGTAGAGAGACTGCATGCGGCGTGGCCTGACCACGATGTTCTGGGAGAAGAGGGAACGCTGACAAGCTCGGGCAGCGAATATCGCTGGTATGTCGATCCGCTCGATGGAACCACGAACTTTGCTCATGGTTATCCCGTATTCTGCGTCTCCATGGGCCTGGAACATCGCGGCGAGCTGACCGCCGGAGTGATTTACGATCCCACGCGTGATGAAATGTTTGTCGCTGAGAAGGGCAAAGGCGCCACGCTGAACGGCAGGCCCATCCACGTTTCGGGCACAGCCAAGCTGGGGGAGAGCATCCTGGGGACGGGATTTCCCAGTCACAAACGCCATAAGAACCCGAACATCCAGTTTTATCATCAGCTCACGCTGCGCTCGCACGGAGTGCGCCGGGCCGGCTCGGCAGCGCTCGACCTGGCAAGCGTCGCCAGCGGACGCTTCGACGGCTTCTGGGAATTCAATCTCAACTCCTGGGATACAGCAGCCGGTGTGGTGCTGGTACGCGAAGCCGGCGGCATCGTAACTGATTTTTCTAATGGACCGTTCAATCTCTCCAGCCGCGAGGTGCTGGCCTCGAACCGGCTGATTCACGAAGAGCTGCTCAAGAACTTCCAGGAAATCTTCGCCGGCCGCGGACTCAGCGAGCTACCCAGCGCGGTGGAATACTACAAGAACCAGCAAGGATAGTTTGATCCCGAACCGGATATGTACCAGCCAGGTTCCCGGTGGGTTATGGTATCTCGGTCCGCGCTCTTCTGCGAGAAAATGCAACAGATACGCGCAGCCAGCTCTGGTATGATTACGAAAGTATCAGGAAAAAAGGCCACCCAACTAAAGTCATCTATGGTGGCTTTCTCCCCCCTTTTATAGTCACAATGCTGAAATCCAAATCCAGGAAGCGGGCGGCAGCCAGTAGGGAATCGATGAAAGGCCAGCGTGATAAACGGGTCCGCAAAGACGACAGACGCTCGCCTGATCGCACCAGGATCCTGAAGATTTTTTACCGGCTCACCGTGCCCGGCGGCCTGCTGCTGCTGATTTCTGCATTGCTGGTGCGCGCCGGATTCATGTCTGATGCGCAAACCCCCTTCGTTCAGTTTTATGCCTATTTTGTCTTCGGAGTGGGGCTGTTGCTGAGCGCGTTTTTCAAGCGCAGCCGGCTCTTTTTCGCCATCCTGGTGGTTATTCTGTCGGAGCGTACGCTGGCCTGGTTTGCCACGAGATTTCTATCAACAGGAACCGGCCATGGCGTATTTGAAGCCATTGCCGTGTTGCTGCCCATCAATTTGCTGGCGCTCACCTTCATGCGCGATCGGGGAATCATTTCGCCCGCCGGCAGACAGCGCGTCATATTCATCGCAGTGCAGATCTTTGCCGTCATGATTCTTCTCAGCCTGCCCAAGCAGGTGCACGCCGCCGCTCTGCTGGACCATGCTTTCGTCGCGCCGCACTTTGTAAACTGGAGCGCCATTTCCCAGCCCGCATTGCTGGCATTTGTCGTCGCCGCGGTAGCCATGATTATTTCTCTCATCCGGCGCTACCAGCCGGTGGAGAGCAGCCTGTACTGGGCCCTGGTGGCGGCATTTGTCGCGCTGCAGATGGGAAGAGGGAACCACCTGGCCACGATGTATTTTTCGACCGGGGGATTGATTCTCATCATCGCCGTGCTTGAGACCTCGTATGCCATGGCCTACCGCGATGAGCTGACGCAATTGCCCAGCCGCCGCTCGCTGAATGAGACCCTGCTCAAGCTGGGAGATTCTTACAGCATCGGAATGCTCGATGTGGATAATTTCAAGAAATTCAACGATACCTACGGACATGAGGCCGGCGACCAGGCATTGCGCATGGTGGCTTCAAAGCTCTCTACCATAGCCGGTGGCGGCAAACCCTTCCGCTACGGAGGCGAGGAATTCACCGTGGTGTTTCCCGATAAGTCAGTAGGCGAGGCCTACACCTACCTGGACACCATGAGAAAGATGATTGAGCAATCGGCCTTTACCGTGCGCGGCAAAGACCGCCGCAGACAGGCGAAGAAGAGCAAAGCGGCCCAAAATGGGACCAGGGATGTCGAGGTCAACGTTACCGTCAGTGTAGGCGTTGCTGCGCGTGACGAGGAACGAACCTCCCCCGACCTGGTGATTCGCTCCGCCGACAAGGCACTCTACCGCGCCAAAGCCAAGGGACGCAACCGGACTATCGCGGTTAAACCTGCCAGTGAAGAGATGCGCATCGTCAGCATCCGATAAAACCATACGTGCTGTTGCGCGCGACGGTCCTCTCAGGCGGCCCGCCGGGCGGAAGACTATCTTTCAAGTAGTTACCCCCAACCCCCCTTGCTGCTAGGGGTGCAAGCCCAAAAAACGGCGTAGGAGCCGCATATTTATTGGAGAAAATTGATTCCGGGTGGGGGCCTTGCTGGTACAGAAATCCCCAGCGGAGAATAGGGTTTCAACCCGTCATGACCTGCGGACCTTAGGCGATGAAAATGGACGCCGCAGAGGCATGCGCCGCCCTTCCGGGGATTGCGCTCTCTTTTCCCGCTTTCCCACCACTTCGTGGTG
>QIAW01000069.1 GCA_003225655.1 Acidobacteriota bacterium | reverse complement strand
GCGATCAGGCGGCTGTGTGCGACAGGCACTTTCAGTGCACCGGTCCGTGCATGGCCATGCGCGGATCGAGCTTGATCTCGCCAAATGTCTTTTCGTAATTCACCACGTTCTGCTGCAGGATGGTGAGCAGCGCCTTGGCTTGCTGCGGGCTGAGGTAAATTCCCTGGAAGTTCGAGACCTCCATCTCCGCCGGCGTCTGCTGCTGTAAAGTGCCGAAGACCAGAAAAAAGTCCCATACGTTCACGCGTACCTGCACGCTGTTGGCGTAGTTTTCCCGGTAGTCTTTGTTGTTGGTGAGCTTGATATTGGGTTGCGCTGGGGTAGACATGATTGAATTCTCAGTTCTCGGTTCTCAGAATCGAAACGCAAATTGATCATAATCCATTTGCGATTCAGGTGTCTCTGTTACGCTGAGAATTTTGGCGCGCGGCCTGGGAGGAACAACAATCGAAATTGAGAACTGGCAACCGGCAACTGAATTCCAGCGGCTGGTTTTTGGTGCGAAAGGAGGGACTCGAACCCTCACGGGGGTTACCCGCCAGATCCTAAGTCTGGTGCGTCTGCCAATTCCGCCACTTTCGCGTTTCTTTCAACAGCTTTACCAATTCTATCTCAGCGCTGCAAGCGCCGTTACCAGGGAGAGAATGAAAGCGATCTGACATTTAAAAGGGTCATTCTGAGCCGTAGGCGAAGGACTTCCGATGGAGATTGGAACCACCAGCGGCTTAAGTTGGATCACCTGGGGTGTGTACTCTCCATAAGGAAATTCAAAACTCTTTAGCAAGTCAACAGAGCCCAGCCGGTTCTACTCTTTGCCTGCCACCGTTCCGCGCCAGTGAAGCAGTTTGAGATAGAAAAACAACTGGTATTTGTGGTTGATCAGGTGCTCGAGATTTCCCAGCAATAAGGTCAGCAGTGACTCGCCTTCGGGGACAAATACGGAGGGAATCATGCGCCGCAGGTCGTCATCGCTGCAGAGGGCGAACCCCCGTTCGATATGCGCCTCGTATTCGCGGAAGCGCTCGAGCGCATCTTCCGGTTCACAGGCGTGGTTTACCCGCAATGATTGCACTTCTGCCAGGTGCGCAAGCTCGCGGGGGAATGCCGCAAGGAAGACGGCGCAGAAGCCGGCGAGGCAATCGAGCAGATGACCTAACAGATGGCCGAGCTCCGTGGCGGCGCTCGGTGATTGTGGCTTCCAGGCAAGCTTACCGGCGGGCACCAGACGAATTAGGTGTTCGGTGCGCTCAATCTGTTCGCGCAGTTTTGCGTGAATATCGTTGCTGATTATCGGTTGCGGCAATGTGTGCAGCTCCAGTGGAGAATTCAACCAGTCGCCCCATTGTAGTTGAAAGAAGCAAGCAGGAAAGTTGGTGCGTGGCTGCGCAGAAATGAACGCGGATTTACCAAGTTATCGCAGTCTCTCGCGACGAGCTGAATTCTGACCGGCTGTGACGGTCAATGATTGCAATAGGGGCTCCTTGGAAGGAGCCCCCTATTCGCTTTCAAACTACCGGATTGTAAAGTTGCAAACTTTGTCTGAACCTGAGGAGGCAGAAGTTCCCCAGAAATCCAGACTGGTCACTGTACTTTGCGTAGAACGGAAGGCGAAATTGGAGCCAACCGTCAGCTCGGTTGATCCCGGCGGGGTCACAAAGATGGAGTATGTGTGTGCCGGGATGTTAATCACCAAACGGAAGTGATATGTCAGTCCGCCGGTATAGTGAATTGTGGAAGCAGCCTGGTAACTGCCGCCATTGCGCGCATCGATGTTTCCCGAAGGATTGAAGCGCGCCAGCGTGGCAAACCCGTTGAAGGTGGTTTGGGCGCCATGCGAGAGCGCAATGACGCTGTTGATGGGAGAGGCCGACGGGGTTGCGTCGAACGTGGCCGTGAAAGTTCCCGTCTGAGCGGCAGGCAGAGGAGTGTCGTGAAAGCCGGTACCGGCGGTCGAGGTTACGCAAACCGCAGCCGAATTTACGACCAGGGTTACTTGGGCGCTGTGTGATGTAGTGCCGTTCGTGCCTGTGATGGTCAGCGTATATGTTCCCGGAGGTGTCGAGCTGGAAGTAGAGACGGTCAGCGTTGAAGAGCCGGAGCCTCCACTTACAGAGGTTGGGTTGAAACTGAATGTAGCGCCTGTGGGCAATCCGCTTAAGCCAAAAGACACAGTTCCATTGAAGCCATTGATAGAACTCACGGTCGCCGTGTAGGTGGTGCTGCTGCCCACGGTTATGGTTTGCGAAGCGGGCGACGCCGCTACTGCAAAGTCAGGTGTAGCTGCACTTCCGCAATTGGGGAACTTGAAGTTAGCGATACGCGTGTTCCAGTTGAAGGCGCCGCTGGCCTTCAGGTATTCGGTGGTGAACCAGAAGGTGCAATCATCTACAGGATCAACAGTCAGAGCGCTGTAATCGCCCCAACGGCTGAGGTTGCTTCCAGTCTGGGAACCGCCACCGGTGATGATGTTGGTTTCTGCTTCCAGAGTCCCCGAGGGATCGGAAGGAGTGCGGCCGGTGAAGGCGATAGATGGATGCAGAGTGCTGCTGGAGACGCTGTATCCGACGGCGATATCGCCGGCCTGATCCATCGCCATGCTGCCCATCCAACGGAAATTGGAGTCAGGAGCAAAAGTGCCTTGTTGCGCGAGGACAGGTGTGCCGTTGGGGTTCTGAATTTCATACCAGCGCACGCCCCCGGAAGAGCCCGCAGTCACGGAGTGATTCACGACCAGCGATTCGTGGCTCCCAAGGTTGCGGTAGGCGAGCCGATACATGAGACGGTCAGCAAGTGAGTCCAGTTTTTGGGTGGTTCCACTTTGGGGAACGCAAGTGCCTCCGCCACAGAGGGCAGAGAAGGCGGCGACCGGAATCGTGGTGGGTCCGGTAAACCTGGAATTTGCCGGAGTAGCGAAGTCCACGTGAAACTTGAAGAGGTTCAAGTTGTTATTGCCGAAGAACACCAGGAAATTCGGCGAGCCGGCAGGAGGAGGCGTTTTACCGTCGAGGTCGGCGGGCAGCAAGCCGCCAACCGAGGAGTTCTGCTGGAAGCAGACTTGTGTGGCCGGCTGTCCGTTCAACATGGCGTTGCGGTTGTAGGCGCAGGCATCGGAGCCGACAAAGGTATTGCCGTTGAACATGTTGAAGGTTTCGTAGTAGGCGTCAGGCCAGACTCCCATTTTGGGATAGTCATCGAAGTTGGAGTACTGGAAGGAATAGCGATTGTAGGTGCCGGTGGCATCGGAGGTGGTGGAAACCGCCACGCATTGCAGGAAGGGTGTGGTGCTGACCGAGAACTGAGAGAAGACCCAGCGGTTGGCAAGCTTATCGTAAAGCACGACAGGGTCGCCGTCGTTGTTGGTCTCGCAGCCTCCACCGAAGCCGGTCCATAGTGCATTGCCGCTGGTAGGGCCGGCAACGAGCGCGCGGGTGGACTTGTTGAACACCGCAAACGAACTGTTCACCCACTGTACATACTGTGTAGATCCCACGGCGCCGTTGGTATCAGGAGGAGCGCTATTCACCGCGAAGCCGAACTGGCCCTGGCCAATGCCATCAAAGCTGTTGCTCACGGTGGGCGAGGCCGGAATAAAAGTCTGCTGCCACACAGAGTCAAGTTGCGCTGCCCTCATGCCCGCGGGCAGAGGAATGCGCCGAACAGGCTGCGCTTCGTGGAAGATGCCCACGGGCTGGGGCGCAATCGCGGCCAGGTCGCGCAAGGGAAGGGAAACATCATGATGGATGTCCGTGCGTACTGTGGGAACTCCGTCAAAAAGCGGAAGTTGATTGGCAGGAACTGCCTGCGACTCATTTTCGCTCTCCTGGGAAAATGCCAGGGGAGCAGATAAAGTTATCAAGATAAGCACTAACAAAACGATCTTGGAAATACTCGCTATTTTCAAGTTCATGTAGTCTCCTTGTTGCACGTACAGCGGGTTTTCCTCAGGGGGGAGGAGTTGTAGTGTTGTTTTTGCTTCATTATCGAGCAGCCGCAGTGTTGAGCAATCTGATGAACAGCTTGATCCACAAGAGTTGGGAGACAAAAGCGGTCTGGTTGTTCCAATTAAGTTCATTTCACATTGCATTGCATTGTCTTGCTACATGCACCTGATCAAAACCTGCAGCAGTGTCTACGAAGTAAATAGTTTTTCGAAGACGCTTCTTTCACGTTGCTGTGGCTTAACGTACACGGCTCTGTTACGGGTGCTTGCTCGATGAGAAAGCGCTGTTATTATTCGAGATTTTGAAACTTATTTTTTGGGCGGTACCAATCCAACCTACTAAAACGCTTCACCATGACCGGCAAAGCGGCAAAATTGTACCCCAGTTCTGGCCAGAGTTGCTGTTTTTTTTGTTGACTGCAGGTATTTTTACTGAGGGTACATGTCCGCATGGGCAGGTTGACAATGACCGCGGGCAGGAAAAGAAGCCGCAGATGAATGCAGATAAAAGCAGATTCGAGTCGGGAAGTCTTGGCCGGCAAAAAAGCAATTCGCCATTTTGCCGGCCAATGGGATTTAAGTTCAGAAATTACTTCTGATCAGGCTTCGGCTGCTCTTCGTTCTTGGGGTGATCGTCGTTCTTCGGATGCTCGTCGTTACGGCGGCCGCCCATCTGCTGTTCGCGCTTTTGTTGCATTTCGTCGAACTTCTTCTGCTGGTCTTCGGTCAGAACAGAGCGCACCTGGCTGTTGGTGTTCTTGCGCAGTTCCATGAATTTTGCTCGCTTGTCGTCTTGGGAAGTCGTAGTGTCGTCGCGCAGAGATTGCATCTGCTTCTGTTGGTCCTGAAGAATCGTCAGAATCTTCGACTGCTGGTCAGAGGTCAGATTCAACTCCTGGGTCAGGTGCTGGACCATCTGCGAGGGATCGCGCGGACCCCATCCGCCCCGGCGCTCGTGCTGATCCTGGTTAGAGTTAGATCCCGGATTGGGCTGGCTCTGATTTTCCTGCTGCGCAAATGAATAGGCGCAGGCAAACAGAGCTAAAGCCAATGTAATTGCAAATCGCTTTAACATGAAAAAACTCCTTCGAGTAGATTTGATTGGTGCGCAGCATGACATGATTCTCGAACGATGAGCTGCGTTGAAATTCCGATAGGAATCACCCTGTATCTATAAGACGCAACTATAAACCGATAGTTGTTCATTACGTGGTCATTTAACAATTCTTTACAAGCTGGTTGTCTGGCGCGCAACTGCGTATCAACTGGGCGCCGTTCATTTCAAAGTCATTTTCGAGAACCTGGCGATGAAGCCGCCCGCGGGACGGAGGTCGATGGCGAACGAGTCGGAGCGGCTGAGCGTGGTGTTCTCAATTGTTCCTGCTGCCGGGTTGTCCTGCTGGTCGCGGATCACCATCGCCTGATATTTACCGTTTCCCAGAAAAGAGAGATCAACATGAATTGTCTTTTGCGTTGGACCGTTGATGATGGCGAGGAACCAGGTGTCGCCTTTACGGCGCGCGAAAGCGGCAACCTCACCGATCTCAGAGACGGGCAGCACGATGGTTTCATCCCAGGTGCTGGGAATGCTCTTGATGAGATCAACGCCAGGATTTTCCAGAATGCTCTTGGGATTGGCCGCGAAGGTCAGCAGGGGCGAGGTCAGAATCGCGGCACTGGCGATCTGGTTGGGCCAGGAGGTTTCTTTGCGGCGATCGCCGAAGATCATGGGAGTAAAATCCGCCGGACCGGCGAGCAGCCGGGTGAAGGGAAGCGTAGCCGTATGCGGCGCCCAGGCGGGAGTGGTCCGGTGCTCAAAACCCTGTACGGCCTCGCGGGTCAGTTCGTTCGGCCAGGTGCGCAGCTCGCCCGCGGGTTTATTGGCGCCGTGAAAGACAACCAATTCCTGCGATTCGGTGGCGTCTCGCAGTATCGCCTGATACAAATCAATCATCTCTTTGGCTTCGTGATCAAAGAAGTCTATCTTGGCGCCGGCAATGCCAAGATCATGCAGGCGGTGGAAGAAGTCGCGGCGCTTTTGTGGGTCGCGCAGTTGCTTGCTGAACTCCCACACGATCAGCTTGACGTGACGTTCATTGGAGTAGGCGACCAGCTCGCGAATCTGATCGTCGCTCCATTGGTGCCAGAAACCTTCGATGACGTTGTACTCAAAGCCCAGTTCCCCGGCTTCCTTGGAAAATTCTTTTATTGTCTCAAAAGTGTTCTCACCGCCATCAAGATATTTCCAGACGGCGCGCCCTGGTTTGATCCAGCCAGTGTTGATGCCCTTGGGAAAGAGCTTGGGATCGGGCGGCGGCGAAACGTTAGTAATAATGTCGGAATTCACCAGAGTGTTCAGGTCTGGGCCAATCATCACCACGCGCCAGGGAGTAGTGATCGGGCCGGTGATGGTGGCGGGAGCAGAGAGGCGTTTGGCCTCCGCATCGCCGTAGCGCAAAGTGAAGGGATATGAAGGCGGCTCGGCGTGCCCGAGACGGGCGTCGAAGGCGCGATGGCCGTCAGCTTGCAATCCCATGCCGCTGTAGTTCATCAGGGCGGCTTCCGTGATGGAAGCGTATCCAAGATTGTTGGGTAGTTTGAAGGTCAGAGGGACCGCGGCCCAGTCGCCGGCGGCAACTTCCGCAATACCTTTGCGCGCGTGGACTCCTTCGTAATGGCCCCTGAAGCCGTGGTACCAAACCGTACTGCCATCGGGAACAGTAAAAACCGTGGCCTCATCGGGAGTTCGCGTGAGTTTCTTGCCGGGAACGAGATAGCGGAATGCAATGCCGTCATCATAGGCGCGGAGCTCAAGCGTGTAGTCAGTCTTGCTGCTCTGGCGCCGGATGGAAATTCTGGCGCCGTTGCAGCGATTGTTGGCCTCGGAGTGGACGCCGCGCGTCGGGTACTTTTCCTGTAGGTGATAGCGGTCGGTATGTTGGATGACAACACCCTGGCCGAGATTGGCGCTATCCAAAGTGATGGCATACATGAGTGCCGCTTTCGCCCCCACGGAAATATTCACCTGCACATTTCCGTTTGGGCTGGCAAGGGTGACGTCGCTCGCGCAGAAGGCGGGAACCGCCAGGGACAATAAGGCAGCAAGCGCAGACGCAAATCTTGAGAATTTTGGCTTCACACATTTATCTCCTATTGGTTTTCTCCGCGATACCAATTCTTGGCCGGCTCAGTTAGATTATTGCAATCAACATGTTCAGCAAAGCGGGTTTCATAATTTGAAATCAGGAAAAGATTTGAACCGCAGAGGACGCGAAGGAACTTCTGGACGAAGATTCAACGGAAGGTTAGCTGAATGTCTGGTAGGGGAGACGAAATATCTTATGCGATGTTTTACGGGAGCTTGGAATAAACGCATCATGGCCGCGGTGCTGGCGCTGGCAACGGCAATTACACCCATGGCTGCGGTCTCGCCAGTGGGCGCGCAAGGCGCAGGCGTCAAAACGGTAGCGATACCTCCGGCCGAAGTGCAGTGGAAGCTGCGGCCCAAGGTGGACTGGTCGAAGGCGGTGGTTGAATCCACCATGAAGCGTTATCCAAAACCTGCCGACTTGGGGAATTGGGCATACGTGAAAGCGCTTTATCTTTTCGGCCAATACCTGGTGTGGAAGCGGACAGGTGACCCCCGCTATTTTGAATACATAAAGAACTGGGTGGATTCGCATGTAGATAACAGCGGCAATATTGACCACAATCTGGAAGCGCTGGATTACATGCTGCCGGGAAACTTGCTGCTGGCGCTCTACCAGGAGACGGCAGACGAAAAATATAGAATTGCCGCGCAAAAAATCAGGGAGCGGCTCAAGACCTATCCCCGGACCGCTGACGGAGGCTTCTGGCACGCCACTGCCGCGAGCCGCAAATCGCAGTTATGGCTGGATGGGACCTATATGTCCCTGCCGTTCCTGGTGCGCTACGGCCAGATGATTGGAGAGAGCAAGTACGCCAACGACGAGGCCGTCAAGCAACTGTTGATTGACGCTAAACATTTGAAAGACCCTGCCACCGGTCTTCTCTATCATGCTTATGATGAGAGCGGGGCCTCGACTTGGGCTGATCACAAAACCCACCACTCGGCCGAATTCTGGTGCCGGGCCATGGGCTGGTATGGAATGGCGATCGTTGACGTGCTCGAAGTGTTGCCGAAGAATCATCGGAATAGGCCGCAGTTGATTGCCACATTGCAGGACCTTATTAAAGGGCTGGCGAAATATCAGGACAGCAAGACCGGTCTGTGGTACCAGGTCGTGGACAAAGGCTCCGTAGACGGCAACTGGCTGGAGACATCGAGTTCCAGCATGTATATCTACATCATCTCCATGGCGGTACGCAGGAGTTATGTGGATAAGAGCTACGAGGATGTGGCCAAAAAAGGATACCAGGGCGTGCTTGCGAAGCTTTCCATCGCTCCCGACGGTACGGCCGACATCCCAGATATCTGTGAAGGCACCAACGTTGCCGACTTGACTTACTATCTTGCGAGGAAGCATCCGGCCAACGACTTTCACGGGCTGGGTGCCTTCCTGATCATGAATGAGCAATTCATGACCTCGTCTTCATCCATGGAGCTGAAGGCGCCGCGCGCTAAATCGATCAAACTGGCAGTCACGAACCAAACGGACCAAGGACGTGCCGCGGAAGACATCGTCATCAGCGTGGCTGAGGTGAAAAAGCAGGTCCCCGACTTTGACGCCTCCGCAATCATGGTCACGGCCAACTCCCCCATGTCACCCGAAGAAGACGCGCGGTCGTTTCAATATTTCGAGCTGCCCTCGCAGCTCGATGACCTGGATGGCGATGGCAAGCCAGATGAACTTGCCTTTCAGGTTGATCTGCAAGCGAAGCAGACGCGAATCGTGACCATCGTCTATGGCGATCCGGCGGTGATTGCCCGCAACAAGAGCGATTACCCACAGCGAACCAACGCGAAATTTGCCAAGCACTATGACGGCATGGGCTGGGAGTCGGAGCTAACCGCGTGGCGGCTCTATTTCGACAAACGCAATGCCATGGACCTGTGGGGAAAGAAAAAGCCGGGTCTCTACCTCGAGATGTTTGCTCCGCAGGACTACAAATATCAGGAGGAATCTCCGATTGCGCGCGACATTTATAACGTCGGCAATTCTTTAGGCTCGGGGTCGGTCGGCGCGTGGGTGGATGGCAAAGTGGTCCGGGTGGCAGACGTGGCTGACCGGCAGTGGCGCATCGTCAGCACAGGACCGGTACGCGCCATCGTGGAATTTACATATAAAGGATGGAAAATCGGCGACCGCTCGGTGGACCTGACCACACGAGTGACGCAGTGGGCGGGAGAGCGTGGCTTTGGCGAGCGCATCACCGCTCATAACGCTGACGGCTTGAGCTTTGTGGCAGGACTGTCGCGCAAGCCTGATCTGAAAGAATTTTCGGTGGAACCGTCATGCTCCGTCGGCATCTGGGGGCACCAGGTAGTGAGACCGGGGACGGGAGCGACAGAAACACTCCCTGACCAGAACCTGGGCCTCGCCTTGCTGGCTCCAGAGTCTGCTAAGGACTGCAAGATCGGTGACGATGTAAATAACTACCTGGCAAAAATTACGTTGAACAACAACGGAAGTGCGCGATGGTATGTGATGGCAGCCTGGGATCAGGAAGAAAGCGGAAGAATCAGCACCCTCGAAGACTTTACCCGGTTGGTAGAAGAGCAGAATGAGCGGCTGAACAAGCCGGCCGCTGCGGTCATCCTGTCACGGCAAGTCCCACCAGGGACCATCATTCTAAATTCTAACGAATTGCTTGCGTGCTCACTCCCACGAGCGTCGACTTGTGATGGGCATGCGCGCGGCAAATTCCCAATTTGCAAAACACATTATTTTATTCACCTGAATTTATGTTCTGGATTCAGTTTGGCTAAACATAAAGTTCGTTTTTTTTGGTTTGACAGAAAAAGTGAATGCGCTGATGGTAGTACCGCACAAATTTCGTAGTGGCGATTCTGACCGCACCTCAATTGCCGCTGCGCCCAACTCTTAACTTCGTCGGTGCGTTCATCAGGAAATCGGTGGAGTTGCGCCTCATGAAAAGTTGTTTTCCCAGCGCAACTCCGCGATTTTTAACAGCATTGAACATGTCGAGAGTCAATGCGCAACGGAACCATATCCCATTGGATACACACGATGCCTAGTTGGAAGATCAGTGCTCAAGCCGAGCACTCCAAGGAGGAAGTAAAAGTAATGATCAGGCGCAAATGCTGGCTCCCCGTAATGGTTGTATTCACACTCGTATTGGTGGCGCAGTTTCCTCTTCGAGTTAGCGGTTATCAAGATGCTGCGGCCGCGGCCGCGCCGGTCAAGGTTGACTGGTTGCAGTTTGCGTTTACGCCCGACAAAACCGCAAACAATACATCTGAGACCACGATTAACACCTCGAACGTTTCCGGCCTGCAACTGCTGTTCAATGTCGCGCTTCCAGCGGGCGACAATCCAGACGGTGCTCCGGTGCTATTGACGGACATCAGCACCGCGAGCGGGGTGAGGGATCTCATCTTCGTCCAGGGCGAGCACGGGCACATTTCTGCCTTCGATGCCAACAACGGCGCGGTCATCTGGTCGAAGGCCTTCGGCACCGGTGGTACCAACAACAGCGCTCCGGCAATTGACCCCAACCGGATGTTTATTTACGTCAACGGAAACGATGGATTCGCGCACAAACTCAACGTAGGGGATGGCAGCGAAGTAATGGGCGGCGGTTGGCCCGAGCGCACCGGAGGCGGCAAGGCCGCTTCTGAGCTCACGGTTGCTGTGGCAGCCAACGGACACACATATCTGTATGCCGCCAATCATGGCCAGGGCCATATCACTACCATCGATACCACCACGGGCAGCCAGCATGTGTTCAACGCATCATGCTCGCAATTTCCTGATGTCCACAATCCCACGAGCTGCACCAGCACCGGTGCGCGTCCGTGGGCACGGGGAAATCCATATATTGCTTCACTCGACAAGTTCTTCTTCTCGGCCGGCAACAATAACGGCAATGCCTGGGATGGGTGCACGATGTGGAAAGAGAGCTGGCTGGCTCTTCCCGCAAACGGAAGCACGCACATCTCCGGTGGCTGCGGCCTCCCGGCGGATAGCTGGACGGGTACCGACGTTACGGTCACCGTAGGTCACGATCAGGATATCGGCTCCGGTGGCCTCACTCCGCTGCCGGACGGCCTGAGCAGCAAGTTCCCGCACCTCGGTGTGAATCCCGGGAAGGACCACAGAATTCGTCTCCTGAACCTAGACAACCTAAGTGGGCATGCCGCGCCCGGGCATCAGGGTGGCGAGGTGCAAACATTGTCTTTTTCCACAGGAAGCCTGATGCGTGCGCAAAGCGCTGTGTGGACCAATCCGGCCAATGGCCAGGTTTGGGTATTCATTACCGGGAACTCGGGCACGCATGGGTTCACCGTGGATGTGGATTCAGCGGGAAATCCCAGCCTGAATAATCACTGGAACATCCAGAACGGCTGGACGACCTCAGCGGTCGTGGCCAACGGAGTTCTCTTCACGTCGGCTGACGGAGGCGAACACACCAGTACGGCTACCCTCCATCAGGTGCAGGCCATCAACCCAACCACCGGAGCGATCTTGTGGACCGGACACATTGACCTGTTCCATTGGGAGAGCCCAATCGTCGTCAACGGGACCGTGTACATGGCCGATGGAAATTCCGGCGGCTTTGCCGGTCCGGGTGGTCATTTGAGAGCATGGCGGCTAAATAATGTCGGCAGTCCCGACTTTTCACTCAGTGCGTCTCCGTCTTCGCGCAGCATCAACCCCGGCGGCAGCACCACCTACACTGCGACAGTGACCCCGGTGAACAATTTCGCCGGAGCAGTCGACGTAAGCGTCTCCAGCGGCTTGCCCTCCGGAGCCACAGCTACTTCGTGTACGGTGACTGTGCCCCCGGCTGGCTCGTGCGTGATCACCGTGAGCACCACCAGTACAACGCCGACGGGCACATTCCAGCTCACGATCAGCGCCACTGGTGGCGGCATGACACACGCGGCCACAGTAAGGCTGATTGTGACTCCGCCATGCGTGACGGCGACAAACGGCGGCGGATGGGTGAATACGCCACTTGCGTCCCAGGCAGGTACGTTTACCGCCCAATTCGATGTCACACCGTCAATTGCTACTATTGGTGGCCATGTCGGAATTTCGCATGGCGCGCAAACCGCCTACACCGGTTTTGCCAACATCGTTAGATTCACCACGACGGGTACCATCGATGCGCGTAACGGCGCCAGCTACTCAGCAGCTACGACCCTGCATTACACGGCAGGTGCGACGTATCACGTTCGCATGGCGATCAACATACCGACACATCAATACTCCATCTTTGTAACTCCGCCAGGAGGGTCGGAAGTGACCATCGGGAGCAACTTCGCCTTTCGAACTGAGCAGAACACCGTAACCAGTCTCAACAATTACGGGGCTTTCGTGGCTACAACGACGGCGAGCACGCTCAGGGTGTGCAACTTCACGGTGCAATAACCGCCGCGGCATGAGCTTGCTTGTCCGGCGGGACGTCTCCTTCCCAATACGGGAAAGAGACCTCCCGCCGGCAGGAGTGCAAACCAAAGGCCGTCCACTAACTTTGATGGAACCTCGTGTATTCATCAGGCAGTCGGCGTAGCTGAATGACAAGCATCATATTCAGGCGGCTCCGCCGACTTAAATATAGGTCCCGGCAGTTTCACCGCTGAGCCAAAGAACTCATCGTGCCGGCAACAGCTTACTGCGAAGCAGAGCACTCCAAGGAGAATTAGAAATGATGAGCAGCCGCAAGTTCTGGCTCCCTGTCATGGTCGTACTCACACTGGTACTGTCCGCGCAATTTCCTCTGAAAATGCAGGCTTATCAGGACTCTGTTGCCACCACCGTGCTGGCCAAGGTTGATTGGCTGCAGTTTGGATTCGCGCCCGATAAAACAGCCAACAACACAGCCGAGACCACGATCAACACAGGCAACGTTTCTCATCTTTCCTCTCTGTTCAGTGTGCCGCTGCCTGCCGGTGACAACTCTGACGGCGCTCCCGTACTGCTGACCAATGTCAGCACGCCCATGGGAGTGAAGGATCTCATCTTTACCCTCGGCGAGCATGGGCACGTGACCGCCTTTGATGCCAACACCGGCGCTATCGTGTGGGCCAAGGTTTTTGCCGGTGGCGGTTCCAACAATGTTGCGCCCATTCTCGATCTGAACCTGATGTTCGTTTATGTGGATGCCCCCGATGGAATGGTCCACAAACTGAATGTAGGGGATGGCAGCGAAGTGACAAGCGGCGGCTGGCCGAAGTCCCTTGGGACAGGCAAGGCGGGTGCTGAACCTACCATCGCTACGGGGAAAAATGGACATACATATTTATATGTCGCCCACCACGGCCACGGCCACGTTGTTACCTTCGATCTGACCGACGGCAGCCAGCACGTTTTCAACCTGGCATGCTCGCAGTTTCCCGATGTCCTCGATCCCGCGGGTTGTACGGAAAGAGGAGCCAACCCGTGGTCGCGCAACAATCCCTATGACGCTTCGCTCGACCGCTTCTTTATCGGCACGGGCACGAACGATGGTACCCACTGGGTCGCGGGTTCAATCTGGCGGCAGAGCTGGGTGGCCCTGCCGGCTGATGGAAGCACGCACATGATGAATGGCGGCGGCTTTCCCGCTGACAGCTATACTCCCACCGACTGGGCAACCAGCGTAGGCCAAGATCGGGACATCTGTCCTGGCGGACTGGCGATACTGCCGGTTGGCTTGAGCAGCAAGTTCCCGCATCTTGCCGTCAATCCGGGTAAAGATGCCAAGATTCGTCTAATCAACCTTGCCGATATGAGCGGACATGGCGGTTCTGGCCATCTGGGCGGCGAGATACAGTTGCTGAGCTTTTCGACGGGAAGCTTGATGCGTGCAGCCAGCGCGGTTTGGACCAATCCCGCCGACGGAAGGGTTTGGGTCTTCATTACCGGCAACTCCGGCCTTCACGGATTCACAGTTGATGTGGATGCTGCCGGCAATCCAAGCCTGCACAATCATAGGAATCTCAATAACGGCTGGACCACCTCAGCGGTGGTGGCCAACGGAGTTCTCTTCGCCGCAGTTGGTGGAGGCGAACATAGCAGTACGACGGCGACCCACCGTTTGCAGGCGGTCAACCCGACAACCGGCGTGGTGTTATGGACAGGTACGCTGGGCGCATTCCATTGGGCCAGCCCGATTGTGGTCAACGGCGCCGTTTACATGTCAGATGGAAATTCTGGTGGCTTCGGCGGCAACGCCGGCATCTTGCGCGCATGGCGCTTACCAACTACTGAGAGCTTCTTTACCGTGAGTGCAACCCCAAGTTCCCAGACCGTGAACCAAGGCAGCAGCGCAACTTACAATGTCAATGTGGGCTCGGTCAACGGTTTCACCGGAAATGTCAATCTCACGGTGAGCGGTTTGCCCTCTGCGGCAACAGGTAGCTTTAGCACAAATCAGATCACAGGTGGCTCTGGCTCCTCCACACTGACTGTTTCTACATCCTCCACAACTCCGGGCGGAACTTACACGCTGACCATCACGGGAACGAGCGGCAGCACTACGCATGCAACCACGGTGACGCTGGCGGTGAATACTATCTCGCCGCAGTGCGTAACCGCGACCAATGGTCATGGATGGGTCAATACATTCTTCCCGGCGCAGACAGGAACTTTCACGGTCAGCTTCGATGCCACGCCGTCGAGCGCAACGATCGGTGGTCATGTGGGAATCTCGCACGGCGCGCAAACCGCCTACACCGGCTTTGCCAACATCGTGAGATTCAACACCACGGGTACCATCGTATCACGTCCGCATGGCGATCGACATACCGACGCATCACTATTCCATCTTTGTAACTCCGCCAGGAGGATCAGAAGTGACCATCGGCAGCAACTTCGCCTTCCGCCTGGAGCAGAACACAGTGACCAGCCTCGATAACTACGGGCTGTTCGTGGCTGCCACCACGACCAACACGCTCCAAGTGTGCAATTTCACGGTGCAATAGTCGGCCCCGTGAATTGCCGGTACACCCCGCTCTTCGTTCGCGAAGAGCGGGGCGTACCATATTGCGCATGGTGCAAGGCCTAAGGTGTATTTAAGGCGGTGCGATTGGCATTGTGGATACTGCTGGCGCAAACCGCCACGATACCGGTTGGCAATCAACCT
>QIAW01000498.1:591-788 GCA_003225655.1 Acidobacteriota bacterium | reverse complement strand
TTCCAACTCGCGGACGCGGCGCTCCACCGGGCCGGCAAAATAAAGCTCCTGCTCAAGAATCGAAGGCAGATAGAAAGGCTTGTATCCCAACTCTGACAACGCCCGGCAGCCAGCCTCAAGCAACGAGCGCTGGATATTGCTGGCAGGAGCGACAATGCCTACCGTATCACCCGCGCGCAGGGGCCGAGGTTTAACCC
>QIAW01000498.1:0-536 GCA_003225655.1 Acidobacteriota bacterium | reverse complement strand
ACGCTCCCAACGCACAATTTGAGCTCCGCCTTCAGCTTCCACCGTCAGCGGCGATTGGCATTTGCCGGCGGCAATGGCGGCCACGGCGGAGGCGCATGAACCGGTGCCCGATGAGCGCGTCTCGCCTACGCCGCGCTCAAAGAAGCGCGTCTGTATATGATCTTTTTTAGTTGTGATTACCAGCTCTACATTAATCCCATACTTGAAGTCATGGTGCCTTCCGATCTCTGCTGCCTCAGCCTGCCATCCGGGAAAAAATTCGGGGACAAACACCACGAAGTGCGGATTGCCCATGGAAACAGGGACCCCCTTTACCTCGCTGGAGGCCAACTTGATGGAGAATTCATCGCCGACCTGGGGCTCTCCCATGTTCATCTCGAAGGTAAAACGCTGGGCCTCGCTCGAGACCAGCCGGCAAGTCTTCACGCCTGCCCCGGTTCGGATTGCCACCTGGCTCTTTCCCTGCTCGGCAGCAAGAAAAGCGGCGACGCAACGAGTCCCATTACCCGAAATTTCAGCTTCGGACCCGTCGGCAT
>QIAW01000497.1:1145-6043 GCA_003225655.1 Acidobacteriota bacterium | reverse complement strand
CAAATAATGAGCAACTCGTACGTTGGTGCGCCGACTATGGCCCGCTGACCTTGACCACGCAGCCCTGGAGGTTGCTCACAGCCGCATTTCTTCATGGTGGACCGCTTCATATCGCCACCAACATGTGGTGTTTGTGGAACCTGGGCAGGATGGCGGAAAATATCTTCGGGCGCTTCACCTTTCTGCTGGTCTATCTGTTCACCGGCATCTCGGCCAGTCTGCTCAGTGTCTCGCTGCATCCTGGGCGCGTTAGCGTCGGGGCTTCAGGAGCGATCTTTGGTGTCGCCGGCGCCCTCATTACTGCGCTCTATTTCGGCAAGCTTCCCATCCCCAAGCCGCATCTGGCGGCCACCTTGAATAGTCTGGTGATTTTCACCGTTGTGAATCTTGCGATTGGCGCCTCAGTCCCGGTGATTGATAATACCGGCCACATCGGCGGGCTCATTCTGGGGCTCCTGATGGGCGCGCTGCTAGCGCCTGGGCTGACCCGTGATCGGCAATCCAAAGCTCGCCACCGCCAGCTCGTTTTCTCGGGCCTTGCCGTCTTGCTGGCTGTCGCCATCTTGTTTGCAAGGCGAGCAGGCTGATTCCGCTCCTTAGATCGCAGGCATTGCCGGCATTACCCCGCAGGCGCAAAATACTCTGCAAGAAAATGCCGCTATTTCGTTCCAACCCTGGAACTAGTACCGAGCGGCTTAATTTGCTATAACATCTCAACTTTCTTCCGCGTCTATGGAACAAACACATTCCGCAACTTTCCCGGTTGCACCTGAAAACTGGAAGCGTGGCTTCTGGAGCCTGATTGTCACGCAGTTCCAGGGTGCTTTCAGCGACAATGCCCTGCAAAAACTGGTGACCGTGCTTGTGCTCGGCATGGGACTTCCGCCGGCGCTGCGTGACAGGTTTGTGCCCGCGGTGGCCGCAATTTTTTCCCTGCCCTTCATCCTGTTTTCGATGTATGGCGGTTTTTTTGCGGACCGCTTCAGCAAACGGACCATCACCATTGGCGTCAAGGTTTTTGAGATCGCCATCATGCTGGCGGCCAGCGGTTTGGTCCTTCCAAGTATGGATTGCTGCCCGAACTGCTGCCCCGCGAGCGGCTCTCCTGGGGCAATGGCGTTATTGAGCTGGGCACATTTCTCGCCATTATCTTCGGCACCGCCACAGGCCCCTTGCTGGCGAAGTATTTTCATGGCCGGCAGTACTGGTCGGGTGCGCTGCTGGTGACCCTGGCTTTGGTTGGCTTAGGAACAAGTTTCGGCATCACGCGCGTGCCCGCCGCCAATCCCGCGCGCAAGTTCCGCGTCAACTTTATTGCCGATCTGTGGCGTGAAATTCAGTATGCCCGCCAGGACCGCCTGCTTTGGCTGGCGATCATGAGCAACACCTATTTCTTTTTCCTGGGCACGCTGCTTCAGCTCAACATTTTCATTCTGGGAACTGACGTGCTACGGCTCGATGAGAGCCACATCGGATACCTGTTGGTCGCGTTGGCGCTGGGTATGGGTTTGGGCAGCATTGCTGCCGGGTATCTTTCCGGCAACAAGATCGAATATGGCCTGGTTCCGCTCGGCGCCCTGGGGATGACCGTATTCTCAACGGCATTGTTTTTTCGCGGACTCACTTTTGTTCCCGTAGTTGTCCTGCTCTCCGCCCTGGGGTTTTTCGGTGGATTCTTTATCGTCCCGGTCAGCGCGGTCATGCAGCATCGGCCTCAGGAAGAGCGCAAGGGCTCGGTGCTGGCGGCCGCCAACCTCCTCTCTTTCGTCGGCGTCTTCCTCGCATCAGGAGTCTATTACCTGCTCACCGGTGGTACTGGGGTTTCTCACACCGGCCTGAGGCTCTTGCACCTGTCGCCCACGGCCATCTTCCTTGTAGGTGGCGTACTCACGCTGGCGGCAACGATTTATTCGCTGCTGCTGCTGCCGCAGGCTCTGGTGCGCGTGCTGCTGTCGATGGCCACGCGCAGCATCTATCGCATCCGCGTCGCAGGGCTCGAGAATATTCCTTCCAAGGGTGGCGCGCTTTTTGTCTCTAATCATCTCTCCTTCATGGATGCGCTCCTGCTGGTGGCCTCCACCGACCGCTTCGTGCGCTTCATCATGTTTAAGGATATCTACGATCTGCCATTCATCAAGCCCCTGGCTAGGTTGGGCGAAGCGATTCCGATTTCTTCGCAGCTCCGCCCGCGCGATATGATCCGCTCTCTGCGCACAGCCAGCGAGGCCATTCAGCAGGGGCAGATCGTCTGCATCTTCGCCGAAGGGCAAATCACCCGCATCGGCCAGATGCTCCCCTTCCGCCGTGGCATGGAGCGCATCATGAAGAACGTAGACGCGCCCATCATTCCCGTGCATCTTGACGGCGTCTGGGGCAGCATCTTCAGCTTCGAGCGTGGGCGCTTCGTGTGGAAGGTTCCCCGCGAGGTGCCTTATCACGTCACCGTGAGCTTCGGGAAGCCTATGCCTTCGGATACGCCTCCCTTTGAAGTGCGCCGCGCCGTGCAGGATCTGCACACACAGGCCTACGCCCACCGCCGCGAGCGTATCGAGCCGCTGCACCACAGCTTCGTACGCACCGCCCGCAAGCATCGCCGCCGCTTTGCCATGGCCGATGGACTCACCCCCAAAGTCACCTTCGGCGCTGCGCTCACGCGCACCATCTTTTTAGCGCGGCGTCTGCGCCGGGTCTGGAAAGACCAGAAGATGGTCGGTATTCTGCTGCCGCCTTCCGTTCCCGGCGCGCTGGTAAACCTGGCGGCGCTGCTCACCGGCAAGGTGCCGGTTAATTTGAATTACACTGCCTCCGACGCGGTGGTCGCCTCCTGCGCCGAGCAGTGCCAGCTGAAAACCATTATCTCGGCTCGCGCCTTCCTGGAAAAGATTCCCGTGCATCCGCCGGAAAAAGTAATTCTGTTGGAAGAGCTGGTGGCCAATCCTGGTCTGGGCGAAAAGATCATGGCGCTGGCGCTTTCATGGCTGGCGCCTCGTCCTTTGCTGGAGCGTTATCTGAGCGATGGCAAGACTGCCGGCATCGACGATCTGGCCACGGTGATTTTTTCCAGCGGCTCGACCGGCGACCCCAAGGGCGTAATGCTGACGCACTTCAACATCGCCTCCAATATCCAGCAGATGGGCCAGGTATTTGCCCTGGATAAGCACGACCGCATCCTGGGCATACTTCCTTTCTTCCACTCCTTCGGTTTTACGGTGACTGTTTGCCTGCCTACCGTTTTGGGAACGGGAGTCGTGTTTCATCCTAACCCGCTGGATGCCCGCGTTATCGGCGCGCTGGCGCAGAAATATGCCATCACATTTATGGTGGCTACGCCGACCTTCCTGCAAGCCTACATTCGCCGCTGCTCGCCGGAAGATTTCGGCAGCGTGCAGTTTGTATTGGCGGGCGCGGAAAAACTGCCGGAGCGCATCGTGCAGGCCTTTGAAGACCAATTCGGCATACGACCGCTCGAAGGCTATGGCTGCACCGAGTGCTCTCCCGTAGTCGCGGTCAATACTCGTGACTTCCGCGCCGCAGGTTTCCGCCAGGTAGGGGCCAAACGGGGCAAGATCGGCCATCCTTTGCCCGGCATTAGCGTGCGCATTGTCCACCCGGAAACCGGGGAGCCGCAGCCGCTGGGCCAGCAGGGGCTGCTTTTGGTCAAAGGCCCCAACGTGATGCAGGGATATCTGAATCGTCCCGAGAAGACCGCTGAAGTCCTGCGCGATGGCTGGTACAACACTGGCGACATCGCCATCCTCGATGAAGACGGATTTCTCGCCATCGCCGACCGCCTGAGCCGCTTCAGCAAGATCGGCGGCGAGATGGTGCCCCACGTCAAAGTGGAAGAACGCCTGCACGAGCTGGCCGAGGCCACGGAGCAGAAGTTCGCGGTCAGCGCCGTGCCCGACGAGAAGAAAGGCGAGCGCCTGATCGTGCTGCACACCTTGACCGATGCCCAGTTGAAAGACTGTCTGGAAAAGTTTGCCGCCTGCGACCTGCCCGCGCTATGGAAGCCCCGCGCCAACCAGTTTTTCAAAGTCGAGGCCATCCCGTATCTGGGCACCGGGAAACTGGACCTTCGCGGTATCAGAGAAATGGCAGCAGCGTTAGCGGCGAAACAGACGCAAACGGCGTGAAGCAGTTCTCAGTTCTCAGTGGGGTACTGTATAGGCGTGAAGATGTGTCAGGGCACGGCTTGAGAGCTTGCGGAGAAAACCTTGGCACGAGAAGACAGGTATCACTTTAGTCGGGTCGTTAAGGCGTCTTTGCGGAACGACTGAAGTTGTGCCCTGATACTTGTCTTCACATCGGACAAATTGTTTTGAAGTACTTTTTAGCAAGCTCACGAGGGAGGGGGCTGCATGACACCGGAGAAAGCGGCTGGCAACACCGATTCTAAAAACGTTTAGAATTGTTTCTTTATCCGTTGGAGGTTTAGTTCATGCAGCGGTATTCAATTCTGACGATCGCTTTTGGTCTGGCAACGTTCATCCTGTTGATGGGTTGCAACAAAGCGCAATCTCCATCCGATCAGAGCGTGCTTGGAGGCGTGCAATCGCTCACCACGGCCATGGCTGGCGGCGCACGCATCGAAAAGCCTTTTCAGCAGCAGTTATCCGGGGCCGAGTGCTATGGAGCGGGTGGCGGCAAATATGCAGGCGACGTGGCCTTTGGGTTTCCCAGCCGCGCCAACAGGATTCTGGCCTTTACCATTGGGCCGCTCAGCGATGGCTTCTCTCCCGGACAAGAGAACAACAAGCCCTACTCGGGCCCAGGGGCGTATGCGAACGTTGGCATCACCATCAAGCCGCCCCAGGGCAAAGCTCTCGTTGGCTTCGGCACCATCACTGTCAATCCCGACCAGCAGAGCGGATCCTTTGCCTTCAGCGACGGCAGCG
>QIAW01000497.1:0-1061 GCA_003225655.1 Acidobacteriota bacterium | reverse complement strand
ATTACCCAATCTTATTTGTCGAGTCCCAGCTTGTGCAGGGCCTCATCCATTTTGCTGCGCGGGGTTGGCGTGGGCACTGGCGTAGGCGTGGGTGTGGCGACCGCGTGTTCGTGACTGTCGGTCTCGTCGGGAGGCGGCTGTGGAGTTCCCGTGCGTTTGACCGGCCAATCGGCGGCCAGGCGGAAGCCGATGGTGGGGTGGAAGTAATCGGGCTGTCCCGAGGTGCGGAAGGCGCACTCTAAACCCGTTGGGGGCAGCGACCATGCATTGCCGCGGATGGCGCGCTGGCCATAAACCGGGTCGGTGGGCTTGGCCTTTTCATCGTAAAGAGAGCTGGTCCATTCGGCGACACCACCCGCCAGGTTGTGGACGCCGAATGGCGATTCGTCCTTGTAGTCTTCCCACTTCCAACTCATGTTGGAGCCCGAGTCTCCATAACCCTGGGTGACAATTGCCAATCCTTTGCCCGGCTGGTTGCCCCAGGAGTATTTGCGGCCATCGGCGCCGCGGCAGGTGCCCTCCCACTCAATTTCGGTGGGCAAACGGTAGGCGACTCCATCGTGCTTGGAGCGCCAGTCGATGTAGGCCATGACGTCGTTATAAGAAATGCCGCGGACGGGAGATTTGGCGAATTGGGCTGCATCGGCGCCGTTGGCCGGGGCCAGGCCGTTCGAGGTCAACACCGCTAAGGGTTTGCCAAAATCGCGCGGCAGATGGCTTTTGGCGGCCCCACCGATGCTCTTGAGGAACTGGGCATAGTCGCCCATGCTGATCTCGTCGTGATACATGAGGAAGGGCGCAAAGGTTTTCTTCTGCCTGGCAAGGGCATTGGCGCTGTCGCCGCCGATCCAGACGTCGCCGCCGGCAACGTAGAAGAACCCGGGCAGAATCTCTTTGCTCAAGGGCATCTGAATACGGCGATTCACCGCTCCCATGCGTTCCATCTTGAAAGGAACGCGGGTCTCGGCATAATTCAAAGCGGTCAACAGCAGCATGTAGCTGCCGGGAGGAAGCCCGGAGAGCGAGATTTTTCCCGAGCCCAGGCGCGAACCGGAGGAAGG
>QIAW01000496.1 GCA_003225655.1 Acidobacteriota bacterium | reverse complement strand
AGTGCATATTGGAATCCCGGCATATTGCGGCGGCCTAGCATGATGGCATCGCGGGCACGGTCATCATTGGCGGGGGCTCCGCTGGGCAGAGACTGCTTGCGGAAGACACCCTTCAGTCCCGGCCCCTGGCGCCCACTGGTGGAGTAGGGGTCGTGACAGGTGACGCAGCGCGCGTCATAAATGACCTTGCCGCGCTCTTCCTGCGGGGTCAAGGCATGGCGATCGGCATCTGATGAGGAATGGCACCCCATGGCGGCAAGGAGAACACAAAGCAGCAAGGCGATGCCCCAGATAGAGAGCTGAGCGGCAAGGCCGCCCGGCAGCGCACGGGTTTTCTGGAATAGGGACAAATGTTTATTTTATTATGTTGAGAAGCTGCGAATTTTGCAAAGCCGCCTTCGGAGGCAGATGCTGATGCCCATCGAGATCAAACGTGCTTATGAGCCGCCCTCGCTCAGCGATGGAGAGCGTGTGCTTGTAGACCGCCTGTGGCCGCGTGGGCTGAAGAAAGCCGGCGCCCGCATCGATGTTTGGCTCAAGGATTTGGCCCCATCGCATGAATTGCGCCGCTGGTTCCATGACCGCCCCAAGTATTTTGCGGTTTTTCGCAAGCGCTATCTCAACGAGATTGCCGGCCCCGCCGCTTCCCAGGCCCTGGAACAGCTTTACGAGATTGCACGCAACAACCAGACCGTGACCCTGGTGTATGCAGCCAAAGATGAAGCCCACAACAACGCGGTCGTGCTGCGCGATTTGCTGCAGGGCATGCGCAAGCCGCCATCGAGTTCCGGACCGGGACGAGTAGCGGCAGCCCGGGCACGCGCCCGTATGCCGCGGGGATAAGTGGAATTTTCTGGCTGGTATGCTAACATCCGGAGAAATCAATCCATTGGAGAATCCCCATGAGCACACCGGCAATGCCTGTTCCTGCCCCATCCGCGGAGAGTTCACCGGCACTTTCTGAAGGTGAACGCCTTATCAACGTTTTCATCGCCCCCTCGAAGACTTTCACCGACTTGAAACGCAAAGCAAGCTGGTTTGTTCCTTGGCTGCTGTTGGCGGTTGTAAGTTATGCATTTATAGGAGCGGTAGCTCAAAAGGTCGGCTTGCGGCAGGCCACAGAAAACCAGATGCGTTTGAATGCCAAAGCGCAGGAGCGCATGGCTCAAATGCCTGCCGAGCAGCGCGCGCGTGCGATGGAAATGAGCGTAATGGTTACGAAGGTCATATTGTTCGTCGTCCCCTTGGTCGCCCTGTTGATCTCCCTGATTATCGCTGCTGTGCTGATGGGGAGCTTTAACTTCGGCCTGGGGGCTGAGGTTCCATTTGGCACTTCGCTCGCAATCGCCATCTATGCGCAATTGCCGATGATAATTAAGTCGGTATTGGCGGTCGTTGCTCTGTATGCGGGAGCTGATCCGGAAGGTTTTACCTTTGAGAACCCGGTGGCCAGCAACTTAGGATACTTCGTTGATATCGGCGCTCATCCCACTTTGCATGCGCTAGCTGCGGCGGTTGATGTATTTTCGATCTGGGTAATCGTGCTCACCGGCATTGGGTTCGCCTGCGTGAGCAAAATAAAAAAGTCCACCGCCATCGCTGTGGTCTTTGCCTGGTATGCGCTCTATGTCCTAATATTCAAGGTAGGTCCAGCGGTGTTATTCGGATAGGTCTCTGGTCAGCGAAGCGACTTTGGCTTCCATGCGACCAGCCATATCCACCAGCTAGTGAATCTTGTCCCACACAAAGAGAATGCTGTGTTCATCGCCGTGGTTATCGAGCACAGTACGCAAGCTGAGCCGTTTTCCGTCGAAGTCGTATCTCTGGGTGGTGATCTGATTGTTGAGAAAAGGCTGGTTGCTGGCGCGGATATTTTCAACAACCACGCTGTGGCCTTCATCCACGGCCCAAGTCCCATAATAGGCGAGATAAGCCTCGTGCACCGCTTTTACCTGTTCCGCCGTGGCGCGGTCGTAGCCGGCGGGAAAACTCACGCGGGGAATCTTCATGAGTTGCACGGAGACGTATCCTCCCGGCTCAAAAATTGCAATGCCTTGCGGCGTGTCGCCATATGGATTCACGGTGTCACCGTTCGACAATTTCTCCTGGTAAGCAACCAGGCGCCACGTTCCCGTGAGCTGGTTTGAAATCGAAGTGTTCATGGCCGCCGTTGGCGAGGGGTCGGATGGAATGGATTTGGGTTTGGGCGTACCGGGTTGAGACGCACTTTGCGCCCTTGCGCTTTCCCAGCGAGACATTGGGAGCAGCAGCAAAACAATCAAGAGCAGGCATTTCCTATGGGCCGGTATCATTCATCCTCCGTTTGAACAGGGGTCGTCTCTGCCATCATAAATGATATCCGTAAATGAAACGGATGTTGGGGAAAGGCTGTGGATACAGCTTTGAATATGAGTGGTTCGCCGATCAAGCTTCGCTGGCTTGCATCATCTCGGGAATGGTGACGAATTTATATCCTTGATCGTGGTAGCGGCGGATCAGGCGTTCGGTGGCTTCTACAGTGTGGCTGCGGTCGGCGCCCATCTGGCTATGGTCGCCATCGTGCATCAGGATGAGGTCGCCTCCGCGAATCTGCCGTACGGCGTGCTGCTCCACCCGGTCGGCGGTCGTCGGCTTCCAGTCGTAGCAGGTTACGCTCCACTTAATGGGTTTGAAGCCCATGCTATGGACGGTGCGCAGGATCGCGGGCCGCTTTGCCCCAAACGGCGGGCGAAACAGGCGCGCGTGCTCGCCGATGGTTTCCGTCAATACCCGCTCACAAATTTCCAGCTCGCGCCGCAGCTTTTTGAGCGAGGCAAAAATCAGGTTGGGATGAGAGTACGTATGATTGCCAATCGCGTGTCCGGCCTCAGCAATTTTACGGGCAATCGCGGGCCGCGAGCGCACATGCCGGCCGATGAGGAAGAAGGTGGCCTTGACTCCATACTTGGCCAACACTTCGAGCAACGGCAGCGTGGAGGAATCATTGGGGCCATCGTCGTAGGTGAGAGCGAGCTGCTGCGGATCAGCCCCTCGCGCGAAGCTCGCGCCAAAAAGCTGTGACTGCGGCGCCATGGCGCCATAGCTGTATGCGCCCGCGCCGCCCAAAACCGCGGCCCCTGTAAGCCAGCCAAGCATAAAAGGTTATTCTAAACGAAGTTGCTGAACTCACAATAAATTTCGAAAGTGCTGGTTACAATGTAGATAAGAGTGCATTCCCTTATGTAACTTGTCAATTTTCTAAAATTGCTGCGTTTTACTCTTTCTGCAATTGCATCGCCGGCCAAGGCGGGTTATTCTGCAGCAGTCGAACCCATGGCGAACCTCTTCGAACCTCCCCGTTACATCGCAATTGAAGGGCCAATCCGAGTCGGAAAAAGCACACTGGCGCGCATTGTATCGGAGCGAATGAACGCGCAACGCGTGATTGAGCCGGAAGACAATCCATTTCTTGGCGGTTTTTACGAGGGCGAGCACGGCGCCGCCTTCCAGGCGCAGTTCACGTTCCTGGTGCAGCGCTACGAGCAGTTGCGTGCCCTGGAAGCCGGTCCTAATTCGCGCAAGACCATCGTGGCCGATTATATCTTTGAAAAAGACAAGATCTTTGCCTGCATCAACCTCAGCGACCCTGAGCTGGCGGTCTACAACCGCTATTACCAGATCTTTCGCGAGCAGGTGCCAACGCCCGATCTGGTAATTTATCTGCAGGCCTCACCTGAGGTGCTCAAAAAACGCCTGCGCAAAAAGAACGCTCCCAGCGAGCGCGCCATCAGCGATGATTACATCGAGGAAGTCGCCAAGGCCTATGAACATTTTTTCTTTCACTACACCGCATCGGACCTACTGGTGGTGAACACCTCCGACATTGATTTCGTGGACCGCAACGAAGACCTGCAGCAATTGCTGCGGCGGCTAAGCGAGCCGATCCATGGGACGCAGTATTTCCTGCCCTTGGGGTCGGAGGCGGCGAGCGCGTGAAAAGCAGTTCCAGTATCCAGACGTCAGAAATTTTCTCGGTGCATAAACCCGGAAGTGTGTGAAAAAAATAACGCTGTACATTAAGTAAATCGGAATTCTAGTTTTCTTTGCCGCGGTTTTAGTTCTACAATTGATTAGAAGTTGTCTGGTAACCGACCACTGGCAACCGGCAACTGGGTTCTGGCAACTGGCATTCACAGACGGTATCCGTCCGCGCGGAACTGCACTGGAGGCGATATGAGTTTCACTTCTTCGCACGAGCAGCAAGAAAGCTCACGTCCTAAGATCACACTTCAATCCATTCAACAGAAAAAAGGCAAGCAGCGCATCACCTGCCTGACCGCCTACGACTATCCCACCGCCCGGTTGGTCGATGAAGCCGGTATTGACATAGTCTTAGTCGGTGATTCGCTCAGCATGGTGGTACTCGGCCAGGAAAACACGCTGGCCATCACCGTCGATGAGATGCTGCACCACACGCGCGCCGCGCGCCGCGCGGTGCGCCGCGCGCTGGTGATTGCCGACATGCCCTACGGCTCTTATCACCTGAGCTCCGAAGATGCGCTGCGCAACGCAGCCCGGTTTATCAAAGAAGCCGGGGCCGAGGCGGTCAAAGTGGAAGGCGGCGAAAAACGAGTGGGGTTGATCTCACGCTTGCGCGATGCTGAGATTCCGGTGATGGGGCACATTGGCCTCACGCCACAATCGCTGTTGCTCATGGGCGGCTACAAAGTGCAGGGCAGGACGCTGGGAGATATTGAACAACTTATGCGTGATGCTGTGGCGCTGGAGCGCGCCGGCGTTTTTTGCATGGTGCTGGAAGGAATGCCGCGCGAGGTGGCTGCCATGATTACGGCTGAAGTGCATGTGCCCACCATTGGCATTGGAGCCGGTCCGGAGTGCGACGGCCAAGTGCTGGTGCTGCACGACATGCTGAACCTGACCTTTGCTCCGCACGCCAAGTTTGTGCGGCAATATGCCGATGTTGCCGGCAATATCCGGCAGGCGCTGGAGAGCTACAAAGCCGACGTTGAAGCGGGAACATTCCCCGGCGACCAGGAGTCGTATCATCTTCCTGCAGATACGCGGTCGGCGCTGGAGCACATTAGCGAACGCAAGCGCGCGCTGCGGAAGTGACTTATAGCAATTCCGGAATTGGTGTATCCACGCAGCACCGGGGCTGAAAGCCCATTTATTTGGCATCTTAACGCAGGCATGAAGGCCTGCTCTTCCACGGTAGCGGATACAGTAATTGTGGCATCACTATAGAACGCGACTACGGCAATGCCATGAAATTCCCACAATGAAAATCATTAACTCAATCGACCAGATGCGCGCGCTTTGCCGCGCCGCCAGGACCAACGAGCAGCGGCTGGGCTTTGTGCCCACCATGGGCGCGCTGCACGCGGGACATCTGGCCCTGGTACGTGCGGCGCGGGCGCAGTGCCCTGCAACCGCGGTTTCCATCTTTGTGAATCCTACGCAATTCGGCCCCAACGAGGACTTCGCCAAATATCCGCGCACGCTGGAAGGCGACCAGAAGATGATTGAGGCCGAGGGCATATCGCTGTTGTTCGTTCCCACCGTGGAAGAGATGTATCCGCCTGGCGCCGCCACGTTTGTAAACGTTGAAGGACTGAACGACAAGCTGTGCGGTCGCTCGCGTCCCGGCCATTTTCGCGGGGTGGCTACCGTGGTTGCGAAGCTCTTTCACATCGTTGAACCCGACGTGGCCTACTTCGGACAAAAAGACGCGGCCCAGGTAGCCGTCATCCGCAAGATGGTGCGCGATCTGGCATTCCCGCTGGAAATCGTCGTCATACCCACGGTGCGTGAGACCGACGGTCTGGCCATGAGCTCACGCAACGCTTATTTAAATCCGAGTGAGCGCAAGCAGGCGCTGGTGCTCTATCGCGCGCTCTGCCGTGTGCAGACGCTGGCCGACCAGGGCGAGCGCGCCGCCCGCCAGCTCATCGAAGCTGCTAAAAATGTTTTTCGCGATGAGCCGGCAGTACGCCTGGACTATGTGGAAATCGTGAATCAGGAGACGTTGGAGCCTGTGAATGACGTCTCCCAGGGAGCGCTGGTGGCGGTGGCGGCATTCGTGGGAAGCACGCGACTGATTGATAACATTGTGTTACTGGGAACGGGACACACACGGATTGCTTAAAAGCCTCGGTGCCAGGATATGTGAGAAGATGACGGCAAGAGGAATCGAGATGACCAAATACCACGTAGCCCAAATCAATATCGGCCGAATCAAAGGTCCACTTGACGGCCCGGTGATGGCGGGATTCATGGCCCGGCTGGATGAAATCAATGCGCTCGCTGACGGCAATCCGGGCTTCGTGTGGCGGCTTCAAACCTCCGAAGGAAACGCTACATACTTTCGACCTTATGACGACGATCAAATCCTCATGAATATGTCTGTATGGGAAACTGTCGAGGACCTCAGACATTTCGTCTATCACACAACGCACGTAGAACTGCTTCGCCAGCGACAGCAGTGGTTCGAGAATTTCGCCGGTGTGTACGTCGCGCTGTGGTGGGTTCCGGTGGGCCACATTCCGGGCGTTGACGAGGCGAAGAAACGCATTGCATATCTCGATGCTCATGGTCCAACGCAGTTCGCATTTACCTTCAAGACGGTTTTTCAGCCGGATGAAGAATTCCAGAAGGGAATTGACTGGTCGTCGTTCAAGCCGTGTCCAGCACTCTAGCCGATGGTTCCATCCCGGTGGCCAGCCTTGGATTTTCGCACTCCAGAAACAAACGGATTTCCTTCGATGTAGTAACGCAGCGGCAGCTCCGCCGATTTGGTAATCCCGATGCGTGGGGTGATGACAACTTTTTTTA
>QIAW01000493.1 GCA_003225655.1 Acidobacteriota bacterium | reverse complement strand
AGCAAAACTGCGGAAGGAGTGCGCAACGTGAGAGTGGGCGGATATTCGGTCGAGGTCATGCGCGGAGAGGTCAGGCTGTAACGACCAGCATCATTCCTGGTGCAACAGTAACGAAAATGTAAATTTATCTTTGCGCAGATTCCGCCCATGCGGCTATCACAGCCAGCAATCACGCTGCGACGTACGCTGCACTCAATAGAATCGCACCCTCCCGCCATTTCACAGCATGGGAATATTTGCAATACGGAAATTTTTTTTACTCTTGTGTTACTTTACAGCGCGACGGCTTCCCCGTAGGATGCTTTTACATTCTTTATTGCTGTATTCGCAACGTCGTCCAGCCAACTGACTGTGTGAAAAAAAAGCATGGCCTGATCCTGCTTCCGCTCTGGGGCATGAAGCGGCCGTGATGGGGTCCCCATGAAGGTAAAAAAAACGATCCTCTGTGTAGACGACAACGACCAACTTCTCTCTGTTAGAAAGGTAATCCTTGAAACCCGCGGCTACCGTGTGCTGGCCTGCAACAATGGAAGAGACGCGCTGGCAGTTTTCAAGAACGGCGGCATAGACCTGGTTCTAAGCGATCTGGCCATGCCGGAGCTTGACGGGGTGGAACTGATTGACTCGGTAAAAACCCTGGCGCCGGAAACCCCGGCCATTCTCTTTTCCGGCAAGGTCAAGATCTATGAGCGCGAAACCCGCGCCGACATTTTCCTGCCTAAGGGAATGTACGGACCGGCCGTGCTGCTGGAGCACATCCGGCAACTGCTGGTGCGCAAGCGCGGGCCGAAGAAAGCCGCGCTTCAGGCCGCGCTTTCGTCTGAGATAAAAACTGACGGCAGGAGCCATCCGGTGGCTTCGTGAAAGCAGTTACGCTGCATGGCTTCTGAACTCTAAGGACTTCGCCGTTCCGCAGTGACGGGATGGCGAAGTCCTTGCCTTTTGGCGCTATCCGGCGATGGGTCAAAAAGCCTCTTAATTCTTGTTCTTGGGCAAGGGGCCGGTTTTTTTGGCCGCCAGTCCTTGTTGTCCCCTGCGGCTCGTGTATCATCAAATATTTGCATGCCGCCAATTATCCAAGCTGAGAATGTGACCAAGATCTACCGCATCGGGAAGGTCGACGTCCCGGCGCTGCGCGGGGTCTCTCTCGCGGTCGAGCGCGGCGAGTTTGTGAGCATCGTTGGACCTTCGGGAAGCGGGAAGTCAACGCTGTTTTACATTCTGGGCGGATTGACCGGGCCCACCGGGGGAAGAGTACTGGTCGAAGGCGCGGATTTTTCGCGCATTTCCGATGCCGAGCGCACCAGGCTGCGGCGGCGGCGCATCGGCTTCGTATTCCAAAAATTCAACCTTCTGCCTACCCTGAGCGCGCGCAATAACATCGCAGTGGCACGCGATATTGCGGGAGACAACCACGATGCCAGCGACCTCGACTACGCGGACAAGATCACGCACATGCTGGGCATTGCGGAGCGGCTCGACCACCGGCCGGCGGAGATGTCTGGCGGTGAGCAGCAGCGCGTCGCCCTGGCCCGGGCGCTGATCAATCGGCCAGCGATTGTCCTGGCGGACGAGCCGACCGGCAACCTCGATTCGAAAAACTCAGAAATCGTGCTGAAGATGCTGCGGCAGTCGAACCAAGACCTGGGACAAACCGTGCTCATGATTACCCATAACCCCGAGGCAGCGCGCTATGGCGACCGCATTGTCCACATGCGGGATGGGGAGATTGTGGAACAAGCTACTAGCTCCTAGCTGTTTCGAAAGCAGCTCCTAGCTTCTAGCTGTTTTTGGGCATAGAAGCTGCTCGCAATACCCAGTCCCAGAAGCAGCTAGAGGCTAGCAGATTCAGTCAGATTGACCCTGATTTTACGGCTTCGCTATAATGAAAGATTGCTGAGCGGGAGTAACTCAGTGGTAGAGTGCGACCTTGCCAAGGTCGAAGTCGCGGGTTCAAATCCCGTCTCCCGCTCCAAATCTCGTATTTCTGCCCTCGCAAGCGGCGAGGGTTTGTTGTTTGCGAAAACTTACCGTCTTTGAAATAAATGGCGCGGTACCCAAGTGGTAAGGGAGAGGTCTGCAAAACCTTTATGCGTCGGTTCGATTCCGACCCGCGCCTCCATTCTTAAATCTCAAGACGAAAATGAAGCCTTGCCTTTCCGTTGATCAGAAAACCTTGAGCCCTTCTGCATGGGCAAGTTTGGATTGTTGCCGGTCAAAGGTGAAGAACATATCTGCTCTCAACTCAAGCGCGAAGGCGACGTGCAGGATATCCAGAGTTCGCGTACCTAACGTGGCTGTCCACTTGCGCGAGAGTTGCAGGGCGCGCCCATATAGCACTCCCGTCCCCACTGGCCTTCTCTGGAAAACTCCGGCTTGCAGGTCTTCTTTAAACGCCGTTTGCGACGCCTGAATCTCGACTGCCTTCAACTCCTTGCGGAAAAGACGTTGTTGCAGTGCGTTCATCAATTCCAGCTCAGCCAGGTCGCTCAACAGAAACACCGCATGCGGGTCGCGCATCTTGCGCGCAGCCTGGGGAGAATTAGCGTCCAAGGCATATAACGAGACCAGAAAGCTGGTGTCAGGATAGACGTTCACTCGCGATCCCGTTCACGAGCGATAAGTTCTGCGCCGCTTATCTTGAGCTTCTTTTTTCCGTAGATGCTGTGAAGACGCTCAAGGAAATTGGGGCGTTTGGCAGATTCTTTGGACGGCAAAGGAATCAGCCGGGCGATAACCTGCTTGCGTTTCGTGATTTCGATTTCCTCTCCTTCGCGTAGCATGCCTTCAATCTTCGAAAAACGGTAACGAAGGTCTCTCACACTGGCGTTTTTCATGTGATACATTATAGCATCACAATTTGAAGGCATCCATTTCTGATTTGCGAGACTGGCAAGGCCCCAGCGGGTAAGGCCAAGAGTCTGCAAAAACTGGTGCGCCGGTCGATTCTGCCCTATCCCTCCTAAGCGTTTACCTTTCCGCCGACTTTTCCACAGCACAATTCACCGACATTTAATCCTGGTTTAACACCTCAGCAATACCGATCATTTATTTTTCTCGCGTAGATCAGCCGCCTCTTCGTGGTGAAGTTTTGTCCACATTAACCTAGAAATTAAGCCCAAATTTCAAACTATTTGAGGTGTGAAATGAAGACTCCCCGACTCCTGACGAGTGTTTTTGCACTCGCATTCATGGCATCATCAACCTGGCTGCAGTTGAGCGCCTCGGAACCTCTGCCCACGGGTAAATCCATTACGCCCTCGGCAGCCAAGGGCTCGCTCTTCCAGACTCTCAATCCCGGCCTGGCGGCTCCATTTGCGGATTTCACCGCCGACCACGCCGTCACCACCGCCACCAGCCCGGACGGCAATACGCTACTGATCCTGACCAGTGGCTACAACCTGAACAATGATTCGACAGGAGCGCAGGTCAATTCAGCTTCCAACGAATACGTATTCGTCTACGACATCTCGGTTCATCCTCCGGTCAAGCGGCAGGTGGTCCAGGTGCCCAATACTTTTGATGGACTGGTCTGGAATCCAAATGGCAAGGAGTTCTACGTAACCGGCGGGGTGGATGACAACATTCATGTATTTGACTTGAGCGGAAGCACATGGGCGGAGTCGCTGCCCGCGATTCCTCTCGGCCATGTTGCCGGGACCGATGGCCTGGTTCCGCGCGGAGCAGCGGGCATTGCCATTACGCAGGATGGATCGCGCCTGGTAGTGGCCAACTATGAAACTGACTCCATCAGCATCGTGAGCACGCAAACCCGCACCAAACTTGCGGAACTCGATTTGCGTCCCGGCAGAAACAACCCCGCGGATGCGGGCGTTGCCGGAGGCGAATATCCCTTCTGGGTGGCCATCAAGGGCAACGACACCGCCTATGTTTCCAGCGTCCGCGACCGCGAGATCGTGGTGGTGAATATCGCGACCGCCTTGCCTACCATCACCGCGCGCATCCCGGTCAAAGGCCAACCGCTCAAGATGATTCTCAATAAAGCTGAGAACACTTTGTTCGCGGTGCTGGATGCGACCGACCGTGTGGCCGTCATCAATACCAATTCCAACCACGGGCGCGCT
>QIAW01000492.1 GCA_003225655.1 Acidobacteriota bacterium | reverse complement strand
AAATGCGGCGATGGCCTCTTTCTGCTGGCCATTTTGGGAGAACATCAGTCCCACAAAGTAAAAAACGTCAGGATCATCGGGAACGAGCTGGGCGGCACGCTGAAAAGCAGCGAGGGACATGGTTGCGTCTCCCTGGTTCTTGTAGAGAAGCCCGATGTTATACCAGGCACGCGAGTTGCCGGGGTCATCTTTGACGATCTTTTCGAGCAGGGAAAGCGCCGCTGCGTACTGCTGCAAATTTAACAAGGAGATGCCCTGGTTTATCCTGGTTGCTTCAAGTTTCGCATCGAGCGCAGCGGCTTGCTAAAAAAGCTGGAGCGCGCGCTTGAACTGCTGCTGGTTCATGTAGGCCGCGCCGAGATTATTCAGATGAATGGCTTCGGCACTGCGGTCCCGGGCTGGAGCGGTCTTCTTATTAGAGGGGCGCGTGGCAGAGGGGCGCGATTTCGCGGCTGGCGTAGCCAATGCCATGGAGACCGCGAACAACGACAGCAGGGCGAAAAGTCTTTTCATGGATGACATCTTTCGGCTTCATTGTATCGTTAGCGCTGAGCCGTGTCTTGGCGGCATTTTGAGCAGGCCTGCGCTGTATTCTGTGAAATACTATTTCACAACATCGACGCCTGCGAACCATGCCCGTCCGACATGCAGGCGGTTCGCAGCTCGGCGGCTTTTGTTGAAAATTTTCATTCATCTACGAACACGCGGAGCGCGCTCGAATCCGGAGGGCCCTTGATGTCCACTCTTTATTCCAATATGAGGCCTGCCATCGCTGCCTCTGAGGCGATGACGCTGCCGCAACGGCACTACACCGACCCTGATTGCTTTCAGCGCGAAATGGAAGCGATCCACTTCGATATGTGGCTGTGCGCGGGACGCGCAAACCAAATTCCCAATCCGGGCGACTATTTTGTGCGGCGCGTGGCAAATGCCAGCATCATCATCGTCCGCGATGAGCTTAGGGATATCCGTGCATTCCACAACGTCTGCCGCCATCGCGGTACCCTGCTCTGCAACCAGGACGAGGGTACTCTCGTCGGACGAATTCAATGCCCTTACCACGCCTGGACATACAAGCTCGACGGCGCTCTGGAGAATGCCCCGCATATGAATAAAGTGGAGGGTTTTCGCGAGGAGGACTACCCGCTGAACGCCGTAGCAACCAACGTATGGGACGGACATATCTTTATTAATCTTTCAGCCCACCCGGTTCCTTTTGCTGAGCATCTGGCCGGCCTTGACGTGAAATTCCGTCCCTGGAGAATGGAAGAACTGGAACTGGTGGAGCGGAGGGTTTACCAGTTGAAGGCGAACTGGAAGCTGATCATCCAGAACTATTCCGAGTGCCTTCATTGTCCTATTGCTCATCCTCTGCTGCAGAAACACTCGCACTACATGAGCGGCGACAACGAGCCGCCCCATGCTACCTATCTGGGCGGACGGATGGACCTGCGCGACGGAGTAAAGTCATTGACAATCGACGGCACCAGCCTCCGGAGCTGTCTGCCGGGCCTGAACACGGCTGATCAGCGCCACGTTTACTACTACTGCATTCTTCCCAACTTTCTCCTCAACCTGCATCCCGATTACATGCTGACGTTCACGCTATGGACCCGGGCCGTTGACCACACGGAGATCCTCTGCGAGTGGCACTTCCATCCCGACGAGATCAGCAAGCCCGGCTTCAACGCAAAAGATGCCGTGGACTTCTGGGAACTCACCAACCAGCAGGACTGGGAGCTCTCGAACCGGGCGCAAGCGGGCATCAGCTCGAAGGGTTACCGGCCGGGTCCTTACTCGAACCGCGAAGAACTGCTGCTGGCATTAGATCGATTTGTCCTCGAGCGGGTGCAGGGGCAGAGAGACTGAAGGCCGCACCTTACTAATTGGGCGCCAACTTGCCGAAAGACACCAAGCTAATTCGCGGACTCTCTCTTGCCGATTCTGTCCTGCTGCTGGCCAGCGGGATCATCGGCTCCGGCATCTTTCTTACCGCCAAAGACATCGCCTCGAGCACACGATTCCCCTGGCTTTTTCTGGGAGTCTGGATCATCGGCCTGGCAATCACTCTGCTTGCGGCTTTTGCTTTCGCTGAAATGGGAGCTATGTTTCCCGAGGCCGGAGGGCAGTATGTCTACATTCGGGAGGCCTACGGCGATTTTGTTGCGTTTCTTTACGGCTGGATGATTTTTACCGTAAGCGTGGGCGGCACCATTGCGGCCCTGGGCGCTGGGTTTGCCGAGTATATGGGCGCTGTCGTGCCCGCACTCGCGGCTAACCGCGCGATTGTTACTTTCGGGGCTTTTACCCTCACCCGCGGACACCTGGTCGCCACGGCCTCAATTATCTTTCTGACCCTGGCCAACATCTTCGGATTACGCAAAGGCGCAGTTCTGCAAAATGTGGCTACGTGGATCAAGTTTCTTGCCATCGGCGCATTTGTGATCCTCGGCCTCATTTTCGGCAAGGGATCGTGGAGCCATTACTCTGCTTCTTCACTCCCCAATTCTGGAGGAAGTCTTTCGCTGTTGAGCGGAATCGGGGTAGCGCTGATTGCTGTGTTCTGGGCTTATGACGGCTGGGTTTACATCACCTGGGTAGCCGGGGAGGTCAAAGATCCGCAGAAGAATCTTCCGCGCTCGTTGATTGGCGGGCTTCTCATCGTGGGAGTCTTATACATTGCCATCAATGCAACCTATCTTTACGCCTTGTCGATGAACGAAATTGCTGTGCAGCCGGCGGTGGCCCAGGCGGCAGCAGGCTCGATGTTTGGGGCGGGCGCCGCACGCTGGCTTGCGCTGATGATCGCGATTTCCTGTTTTGGGGCCATGGCGACTTGCATCATGACCGGCGCGCGCGTTTATTACGCGATGGCGGAAGATGGAATTTTTTTTCGCACGCTGGCCAAAGTGAGCCCTCGCTGGCACACGCCTGTCAGCAGCCTGGTTCTGCAGGCAATCTGGTCAATCGCGCTGGCCCTGAGCGGACGTTACGACCAGCTTTTTACCTATGTCATGTTCATGATGGTGCTGAGCTACGCGCTCACCGTTATGGCCATCTTTGTCTTGCGGCACAAACGGCCTGACGCGGAACGTCCGTACCGATGCACCGGGTATCCCTGGCTTCCTGTCCTGTATCTCATCTTCAGCGGAATATGGACCATTAATGTGATCGTGGAGCGACGAAAAGAATCGCTGGCAGGGGTTACGATCGTATTGCTGGGAGTGCCGTTTTATCTCTATTGGAAGAGGCGCAAAACGAACCGGACAACGGCCGCTGTGCAGGCCGGGGCAGAAAAAGCCTAAAGCGCGCCAAGCAGCGGGCCTGCGAAGGGCCCATAATTTAGCGGACAATTTTCGGGTTCACTGATTGCCTCGGGCTGAATGGCTACTTCCCATTCTGGTCTTAACGCTTTTAGAAAATGCTTTGGCCACTATGATTCCTTTGCCTTCCTGCACAGTGATGGTCTCGTCGGCGGCAACGCCGGTCAACTTGTCTGTGCGGCCGCTGGGCCACTCGACCTGCACCGTGGAGGTGGCCGTCTTTTGCCCCAGCCCGAAGGTAAGCACCAGTTCGCTCTGCGAAAGATAGCTCGAGCCGCTGCGCATCATCTGCCATTGCTTGTCACCCGCCGCGTCGATGCGAACAACCGCTCCAATGCCATCGCGATTGGAACTCGTGCCACGGAGCTTCACCCGCAAGGCGTGGTTGTGGTTGCCGCCATCATTGCGAAAGAGCAACACGGGACCGGCGTTGGTGGTCATCAGCAGATCAAGGTCGCCATCATTATCGATGTCGGCGTAAGCGGCGCCACGGGCCACGCGCGGAGCAGCGAAAGCCGCGCCCAGCGAGGCTGTCACTTCCTCGAATTTACCGCCACTCAGATCGCGAAACAGGTGCGGGGGCTGGCGATACTTGATGCGTTTCTGGATGAGCTCGATGTCGCCCTCGATGTGTCCATTGGCGACGAAAATATCGGGCCAGCCATCCAGATCGTAATCAAAAAAGAAGCAGCCGAACCCCAGGGTGAGCAGCGAGGCGCGGCCCACGGCAGAGCGCGGCGCCTCGTCTACAAACAATCCATTGCCCTCATTGTGGTAAAGCGACATCATCTGGTTGGAAAAATTCGAGATGATGATGCCGGGGCGGCCGGAGCGGTCGTAATCGGCGGCATCAACGCCCATTCCGGCGCGGGCGATACCGTCTTCGCTGAAGGCGATGCCGGCAGTCACCGCGGATTCGGTAAAACTACCGTTATGGTTATTCGTGTACAGCTTGTTGGGCTGGGTATCGTTGGCCATGAGCAGGTCAGGCCAGCCATCATTGTTATAGTCGAGGATTGCAACCCCGAGATTCTTCGAGGTGGGATCATAGAGCCCAGCCTTTTTTGTTACGTCTTCAAACTTGCCGTTGCCCAGGTTGTGCCACAGACGCGCGGATGCTCCCTTGTAGGATTCCGGCGTGCAATAGGACTTATGGGAGCCATCGAGGGTGCAGCGCAAATCGCTTTCCGGCGTCCACTGGACATAATTGGCGACCACCAGATCCAGCTTCCCATCGCGGTCGTAATCAACCCATGCCGCGCCGGTGCTGAACTCGTTGATTCCACCCAGGCCGGCGGCGGCGGTGACATCGGTAAATGTTCCGTTGCCATTGTTATGAAAAAGGCGGCTCTGGCCCAGAGCGCTCATGAAAATGTCGTCGTAGCCATCGTTGTCGTAGTCGCCAACGGCTGCGCCCATCCCGTACAGGCTGATTGCCAAGCTGGCTTTCGCAGTGACGTCAGTGAACGTGCCATTGCGGTTGTTGTGATAGAGCTTCAGCGTGGAAACAGCGCGGCGATGTCCGGGCCAGTCCTGGCCGTTTACCAGCAGAATGTCAGGATAGCCATCGTTATCGTAATCAATGAAGGCACAGCCCGGTCCCAGGGATTCAGGCAGGTATTTCGCGCCAAAGGCGCCATTGTTGTGAACGAAACGGATTCCGGCGGTTTGCGTGATGTCAGTAAAACGGATGCCTGCAGCAGGCGTCTGAGCTGACGCCGAAAGAATCGCCAGCATGGCGGTAAAGATCACCACGGAGGCACGGAGGCACGGAGAAAACCACAGCGGCACAACCGCGAAGGAATTGGAAGTTTTGGGTGACAGAAAACGAAAGATCATTTTGCCCCTTGGGCTGAAAAGTGGTGTTGACGATCCCGATCTGCCTTTGGCGAGCTCTGTTCGACACTGGCCGCTCTTTGCGAAGCGACCGGGCTTTGAATGCGCGCCGGAGCCAGCGTCAGTGGAACAGACTCATGCACGTGGATGGCCTGGCGTTCGTTGTTGTCTTCAGGATGAAGCTGGCGGTACGCGCCGGTGAGCGCCTGTGAAGATTCATCGGCTTTAAAACGCAGATAGAGCTTCTGTTCCTGCTGGGCGTTTTCTCGCTGCCCCAGCCCCTGGTAGCAAAGCATGAGGTTGTAGTGGGCTTCGAGGTCCTCGGGATCGATGCCGATGACTTTTTGGAATTCGGCAATAGCATCATTATAGTTGCGTTTGAGGAAGAAGATTCTTCCCAGGTCATTGCGCGCAACCCGGTCGCGCGGATACTGCGCCAGAACGGTATTCAGATGGCTCGCCGCTTCGTCGTATTTGCCCTCGGTGCGCAGCACGCGGGCAAAGAAGTAGTTGGCGCGCGCCAAATCGGGCTTGAGTTGCAGAGCTTTTTCCAGCATCTGCCGGGCGTGTTCCGTGTCGCCTTCCTGAACGGCCACCCGGCCGAGATTGACCCATCCGTCAGGATTACTCGCGTCGATTCTGGTGATCTGTTCAAACGCCTGCTGCGCGCCTTTGAGATCGCCTTGCAAGAACAGGCCAATACCGTAATCGTTCCATCGCGTCCAGTCTGCCGCCTCGAGATCGGCTTTGGCGGGCACGGCCGGAGCATTCGCGGGCAATACGTTTAACGTGACCTCATTTTCTGAGAGGGCAACGATGGGCAAATCGGGAATGTGTTTGAGTTTTCCCGAGACACGATTGGTATCGCCGGTGAAGGCGAACTTGCGATCATCATAATCAGGCGTTGCCGCCTGGGAGCTCTTGGCATCGGGCACGCCGGCAAAAGAAAATTGCGTATTCCACCAGGCAAATTTCCGATAGCAGAGGCGCGCATGAAGTTTGATCTTGTCGCCGGCGTTGGATGGAATCCTTAAACGATAGTGCACGGTATCGGCAGCGCCGGGTGGGATCAGGCGGACATAAACCACGGCGCGGTTGGCCCAGGCGTTACGCTTGTTGATGGGGTTGCCGTGCGCATCCACCATCAGGGAGCGATAGAAGTGCGCGCCTTTTTCTACCGGCCCTTTTCCGTCATCCTCGACCCTGCCACTCCAGAAGATGATGCGGTCTTTGTCGTCGGTGGCCTTGAGTTCCAACCATGTGTCGTAGGCGTCGACCGTTCCTCCGGGGAAGAAGTGGCCCACCTTGCGCGTGCGCACCACCACATCGATCAAAACGCTGTCTCCGCGCCGGACCACGGCTTGAATGCGATTGAGCGGTGCGCTCACCGGCAGCGCCTCGCCTGCGGCGGCCTGGGGTGTGGAAGTTTCCGCTTCTTCGCCAACCGCGAATGAGGTTGCGAGTTCGGAGGAGGGTAGCGCTATTCCTCCGCTCCTGGGCGGCGCCGGAGACATGGCAAAAATATCGACCGTCACCGTGTCTTTCATGAAATTTTCGGTCAGCTTGAGCTGCGCCGGGTCTTCATTCGCAGTCGGCAGGGCGGTATTGGCGCCAGGGAAGGCATGTGAGTGTACCACCCCGTTCACGGCACCGGCATCGGCGGACTTAACACCGGGCATGTGGCAGTCGGCGCACTGCTGCGGCTTGGGCGGATAGTAGAACGAGCGGGCGCCAAAACCGGAGACACCGCTGGCCTGCCAGTTGTCATATTCGTTGAAGCCGCGTATCCAGCGATAGTGGTTCACGGGGACATCCAAGTGGACTTTATGGCAGGTCGAGCAGAACTCGGCGGTTTGCGCGCGCATGAAAGGCTTCAAGAACACGCGGCGATGTGGCTCGGGATTTAAGTTGATGACATAATCATGGGCCCAGCGAACGACAGGATTCTTGCTCGCCGCCAACTCGTGCAGCTTGGGATACTCCAGCAGGAAGTCTCCTTGCCCCATGGTGCTCTTTACCTTGGCGATGGAGTGGCACATCATGCATCCCAGACCGGCCTGCGCTTCCGGACGATCAACGATCTGCTTGATGGGAGTGTCAAACATCCCGCTGTAGAGCAGCGCAGGATCGTGGCAGCCCGCGCACCATTTGGAAGGTTTAACGCCAACGACGTCCTGCATGTACTCCACGCTCTTGCGGTACCACTGGTTGTTAAAGGAAGAAAAGTGATGCATGGAGCCATACCACTGCTTATAAATATCATGGTGGCAGCGCTCGCAGGCATCCGATTCCATGAAGTAATTTCCCGGAATTTTTCCCGCGTGGGCCGTCTGCGCCGAGCTGGGGAAGAAGGGCCCATTAGGGCCGTCGCCTTCGTCATCCATTGAGCTGGGCGGCGCAGGAGGATTGCTGATCTGATTAGCGCGCTCCCAGCGGCCTTGCCTGATCTTCCATCCACCAAATCCAAGCGCCGCAGCCAGGGCCAGGAACACCGCGAATCGAAGCGCTGCCTGTGCGGCTCCTTTGGCCAGCCAGCCTCTCGATCCCACCCAGCGCGCGGCCAGAATTGCAGTTCCCGCTAAGGAGAACGCGATATGCGCATACATCCAGTTCCAGTGGGGATGTGCCGTGCCGGTAAAGAGAAGAACAATTCCTAACCCGGCGCCCAGGGTGATGAGCATCCATCCAGCGCACAGCTTGAAGTTTTGCGGCGAAAAAATATGGCGTATTTTCGGAATAAGGAGAATGGCTGCGAGGGCGCCAAGACCCGCATGCAGCAACACGATCGCGATGTATGTGAGAGTAGGGGATGGAAAAATGTAAAGATAAATTGCGGTAACGAACAGGAGAATAACCAGTACCGATAACTTCCGCCAAGATGGTGAAGACGAAGATGAACCCGGCTTATTGGACACGACTAACCCACCTTAGTCAGAAAACCTCCCGATGCGGCAATCACAGAAGCGGGATTGTTACTAATTCCAAGCTGGCGAATATAGCCCGAGGAAGACACGGGGGACAATAGTATAAAAATACTAGCGGAATCGCCCGGAGATGCAGCGAAGCCCTCCTTCCAGTCATAATCTTGCAGAGTGGGAGGAGGGTATTACCTGGGGGAAGAGCCCTCTACTTACCGGCTTTACAGGCCACCGGATTGCCGAATTGTTTGTATTGTCCGTATTGGAAGAAAGCCACCTGCAGTTGCAATGAGGTATCCAGGTTGATAAGCCCGGCATACTGCCCACCGGTATATCCCATGGGGAACTGCACATTGTCGAAGTACTGCGCATTGGCAAGCGAATAATTTGTGCACTCGCCTTCGAAGCCAAAGATGGGCGGAGTGGTGGTAGGAGTGGCCGCCACGCCGACGGGAGGAGCGTAAGAGCCTCCATGGCAGGAAAGGCAGGATGAGAGCTTGTTGTCCACCGGGCCGGCCAGCCTGCCATTACAACCGAAGTGCTGCGGCGTGCCGATCTTGGTATTTAATACGCTCTGCCGCGCAGCAATGCTCTCAGCTTTAGGGGTTGCGGGAAATGTAAACGGATCGCTGCCCCATTGCAGCCCGACTGGCTCCAATCGGTCCCAAGGGCTGTTGCCTGCTTTGTTTCCGTTATAGGCAAAGGTGCCAAAGACCCAGCGGGTTGGCGAGCGGGAGTCTACCACCGCCACATCAAGCTGGATCAGCCGTACCTCCTGCACCTGGCGCCGGCAAAGAAACACACCATTCTTTACATCGTGGCGGTCTACCTGCCAAGCGGGAGAACTCTTCAGGTAAGGAACATCATCGGGAGTCGCTGAGGTGAACAACAGCTTGGCCACTACCGTTCCATCAGGGAAAGGCAGGCCCGCGGGGATGGTTACGCCGCTGTAATTACCCATAATGGGAACGCCGTCGCTCCAGCTCTTGCCGATGGCGTAAGCACCCCACTGGTTGTAGGCGCCGAAGGCCCAGGTCTCAAAGGATTTGGGTGTCTGTCGCCCCGCGCCGAGCTGCAGCCGGTTGGCCCCGAAGAGAGGATGATTCTGCAGATCACCCAGCGCCGACATGTGTTCCAGTGTGTTGGTGCCGGATTGAGGTTCATGGCCGAAATCTCCCAGGGTAGCGGTACGCTCGTTAGTCATGCCATGGACAAACTCGCGCCCGCGGGTGGGATCATAAGACATCCAGGGCACATGGAACCAGCGCGTCTCACCGCTCACGTCAATCTTCCACCCCGCCTGATTTTGAAGCTCGGGGTCTTGCTCCTGCTTCACATAATCGAGGATGGCCTGAATATAGTTGTTCCACGCCGGTCCCCAGGTGGGCGCCGGTCCGGTGAGCGGCAGATTGAAGTTGACTTTCTTGTTCGCCAGCCACTTGCATACCTTGGGACTGCACGGCCCCGGGTCGGCGGTGGGATAGTTGTGACTAAGCTGAAATACCGGCCCCGTCCAACCAGGAGGCGGCGGGGTCACCGCGTTGCGGTAGGCAAGATCGGCCGCGCTCTGCGCCTGAACATTTAAGCAAGAACCCGTGAAACAAAAAATCACGGAGCAGAAAATTTCGTTGAGAGCACGTGCCGACATATATAGAGGAAGACGAATCTTCATGGTTTTTTCTCTCCTGAAAGGGAAGTACCTCCCGAAAGGGGAGTAAAGGGTTTAAAGAAGCGGAAAAAAGGTTTGGGCGCAGAGGCAGGCGCATAGGCGCGGATGGCCAGGATCCAACTGAAATCGGCGCCTGCGCGCTGCGCTCCCTGATGGCAGTTCTGGCAGCTATCGTATTGGTGATAGGTCTCCATAGTGATGTTTGCTACCTGACAAGGAGGGAATGCCAGACCGCCGCCCGCGGGCGAGGTGCCATCTTCACATCCAAAATTTGAGTTCAGCGGGGATTGTGGAGGGAATGCGGGCAGGGTTGACCATTGGGCTCCAATCAATTCATAGTTTTCCCATACGGTGCCTTTAAACAGCGAACGGTAGAGCTGGTTCAAGTCGGTGGTCGAGTATCCACCCGCGGGCGTGTTGGGGATGGCAGAAAGACGAACCACGTTGATAGGGGTTGGATCAAAATCACCCGCCTTCGGCACCCGGTTTGATCCGGGATGATCGGGAGGATTGCTGCGCGTCCCGCCATGTTTCTTGTAGAAGTCCGAATCGAAATAAGAAGGTTGCATGTCAGGCGGTGTAGTTGGGTCTTCGCCCAGGTTATCCACCTGTTCGAAGGTGCTCCAGACCCATTGTGGGAAATCGGCCGTCTTGTGCGCGATATGAAACCCTACCAGGCCCACTTCTAAGGGCTCGCACTCACATACAGTGCGCTCGGTTCCAGGCTCGATCTTACAAGTATTAGGTATGGCTACGAGCGCCTGAAGATGATAAAAGCGCCCCCAGAATTTTGGCGGCACTTTGGTCAGCTCGCGCCATGCTGCCTTGACTTCGATTGAGCCCACCCCTGCGGCTGAGCTTTCGGGCAGAGTAATTTTTCCGTCAGCCGGCCATTTTGATTTGAGGTAATACTGATTATTGCGGACAAAGTCATACTCCGCGCGGTTTACACCAATGGAGTAGCGCGTAAATAATCCGGTCTGGTCGGGCAGCGGACCGGCAAAGGCCTGGTCCAGCTCATCTGCGACCGTTCCGAACTCAGTAAGTCTGATCAGCATCAAGCGCTTATCGTTTGCCGGATAGTTGGTGCAGACGGATTCGCCGTTCTCCTGGTCCCATGCCGGCGGCGCAGAGCCATCCTCAGGGTACAAGTCATTGGCTGACTTCCAGCCCACCCACGCCGGTTGCCTGCTCGCGTCGTACTTGCCGAATATGGCCGGGTTGTCAGGTTCGTAGGGCGTGCCGTGCGCATCCGCGGGCCACATCAAGGCGACGAAGTTCTGCCACATGAAGTAGTCAAACATGGGGCGTGTATCAATGGGAAAAGCGGAAAACGGGAACTTCGGAACCTCGCGCGGAATATTCCCATTCAGCGCCGGCTTGAGTTTGTTATAGTCCGGTTTCTGCTGTGCAGATGCGGAAGCAATCAACCCGAACAACAGGAGAAACAAAGAGAGAAGGGATTTTCTACAGAGGTTACGATCCATTCAGCATATCCCCTTTCGAGAGAATAATTTTTATCAACGGCCGTCTCGCCACAACCTCAACAGGAAATTTCATTTTCCAACGCCGCGAACCGGGTACCAGGCGCGCGCCTGAATAGCGGCCGGTGGAGACTGATACGTGCGAACCACGGAAGCAGCCGTAGTTCCTATCAATTCCTCTATGTCTTTGCGCATGGGATGGCTGCTTGAGCCAAATGTAAGCTGCACGGCCTTCTTCGCCGCCGGAACGGAATAAGTTTGAAACGGACTGAGTATGTTCCAGCGGCAGCCAATCAGCCTGCCTTCGACTTTTCCCCATTCGGTATAGGGTGAAGGGTTCGAGGCCGACAGAGGCAGGCCTTCCACGTTGGCTTGGCAGCGAAAGATGAAAGCAGAATCGGGCTTGGCCGGGTCATTGCATTGAATGTTCCAGAGCTGGCTGGGAGGCGCATTCAGCGAAGGAATGGAAACAGTGAAGCTGGTCTTGAATTTCGGCTCGCCAAACAGCTCTTTGCCGGCCTTGATGGCCAAATCAGAGTCACACGGCACCCACACGCGATGATGACCAAGCAGTTTGCTCTGGTCATCGCCTGCAACAAATTGCTCAAAGGTCACCTGGGCGGTAATTGCCGCCAGTTCCACTGGATAGGCAACGATATTCAACTCTATTTCCTGGGTGATGGCTGCGCCACCAGGAAACTGCGCAGTATAGAGCTGATAGTTGTAAGAAGCGCAGGCTTTACCGTTGAAGATAGCGGGCGCCAATCCAGTACCGTTCAAAAAGCGCGCGGTCGCTGCGGGGTCCACCAGATAGATGACCTCGCAGTTGGTGAGCGACCCGTAGTAAAAGGGCATTTGAAAGCCCGACGGAATCGGGGGCAGCGGCTGCCCAATGGTGTCTTTTGCCATTCTGAAAGAGTCCTTTCGTCAAGAAAATCGAGCGATGAAGTGTTCCATGCCGCTCAGCCGAGCTTGCTTTGCAGGTCAGCCGCGGTTTTGAAAGCGAGCGCGGCAACCGTCAAGGTCGGGTTAGGAGTGGCTTCCGTCGGAAAGCTGCCACTGCCGGTGATCCACAGATTGGAATGATCGAAACTATGCTGGGCCGAATCAACCACGGCAGAAGCCTTGTCGCTTCCCATGCGATGAGTTCCGATGAGGTGGCCGGCGCCGAAGAAGAAATAGGGAACGCCCTGGTACTCGAAGTATTTGGGAAAACCCTTGAAGCCGGAAAAATCGGTGAACTCGGTTGCTCCTATTTGCTTGTAGATCGCGCTGCTGCTTTGGCGGGCAGAGGCAAAACCCTGCAGCGTGTAATCGTCGAATCCATAGTTGATGTTGGGCCTGGGCAAGCCAAGACCATCTGTATAGGTTTTATCGAGAGTTACGCGGTTCGAGGCCAGCGGGCTCTGTTCAATCAGGCAGGCCATGCGAATCTGGCGCGTAAGACGGTCATTCAAAGCCTTGGCCAGGGCCAAACCACCCAAACGCCGGCTGGGTTGCGGATTTGAAGTTCCCGGAGCAGTAACCGGATTCAATTTTGAATTGTTGGTTCCATTGACAAAGTCCTGCACGGTTACGTAAGGATCGCCGATGGAAAAGTTCCAGCCTTCGTTGCCGATCTCGATGCGATAAGCAGAATGCTGCTTGCGGAAGTTTCCATCGCGCAGGCTTTCGATTCCCGAAGTGGAAAGCGGCCCGCGATAAGGATAGACAGAGCGGCCTTGCGGCATAAGGGCCCACGACAAATACAAAACGTGGTCCATCAGGTTGCGTCCCACCTGGTCGCTGGAATTGGCGACGCCGTTGGGCAACTGGTCGCTGCGCGACATGAGCAAGAGCTTTGCGTTCTCAATGGCATGCGCCGCCAGCACATACATGGCGCCGCGAACGACTTTTCGTGGACTGGGTGTGGGGTTGGTTTCCTTGTCCCAGGTAATGTATTCAATTCCGGAAATACGTCCTGCGTTGTCGGCCAGCACCTTGCATGCGACCGCCTGATAGATGATTTGAACATTGCCGGTGTTCAGGGCTTTGTTCAGGGTGACGGTGGCGTCATACTTGGCCTGAATGGGACAGATGGGAATGCAACTCGTGTTTCCCATGCACTGGCTGCGGTTCTGATACGGCTGGGAGTTTCGGCCCGCAGGGGTGGGTGTTACGAACACCGGCTTGTTCTCAAGCATCAGACCGCCAAGCTGGCTACTGAACGCCTGATCGACCATGGAGAGCGGAATTGGGTTCAACGGATACTCATAGCCGTGGGGGAAGGTAAGCCCGATGGCGTCCTCGAGCGGAGCCTGCTGGGCCACGCTCGCCGAAACGCCTATTTCACTTTCCGCTTTTCCATACAGTTGCGATAGCTCGTTGTAATCGATGGGCCAGTCGGCAGCTTTGCCGAACACACCATACTTGGAGTACATCTTCAGATCACTGGGCACAAGCCGCAGTGAAGTACCCAACCAGTGCCAGGTAGTGCCTCCCCCAACCCGCTCGTA
>QIAW01000495.1 GCA_003225655.1 Acidobacteriota bacterium | reverse complement strand
ACCTTTGCACCTGCAGAAACACTTGTCTCACCTTTGAGCGGCACCGAAAGATCCGTATCAGGTTGAGAGAGTGCGCACAGCGCCTTTCACGAGGTGCTGACAAAATGGCCAGTCACGAAGCGCATAGTGGTCATATTGTACTCGCGCGTATGCCCGCATTTGTAACAAGTGCGGGTCGTTTTGCCGTCAACAGTCCTTGGAAAAGAATAACTGTTCTCGCCGTGGGTGCACTTCGGCGTGGCCCGCGAACACAGCCATGCGGCACCGCCCAAAAGCATCAGCACCACTCCGGCCGGCAATGAAAAAATCCTCGTAATCAAACGCATGAAAAAACCCGCTGACTAGAAACCCGAAAACAGAGAAGCACACAGCCGTAGCTCACGCGACGGGTAGCGGCTTTCCGCATTGTAAGCAACATGCCTCACACCGAGGTGTGATTGAGCCGCAAGATCGGCACATTGTTTGTGATCTGTAACTTGCGATATATTTCTGTCCCATTCGTATTCTGTAGAGCCGCAGTAGTGCGAAGATCGAGATCAGCGCGACAAGCAGTCCGAAACAGATGTTAAGTGCAATCATATATGGGGGCCTTCCTATTTGTGTTCGAGCCCCATAGCCCGGCCACTCCAGTGGAGGAACACGTATGCGGAAAAATGCGCGGTGAGTTCACGATGAACCCTCACTTTCAATCGGTTGCGCAGGGGCCCATCGTCAGAGTGGAGTGATGAATCCAGAGATACGACAGAGAGATGCGATCGACTTCTTTAAGATTAGCCCCAGACATGTGTGAAAGCAACCGATATTTTGAGGGAGACAGAACGTATTCGTATCAAGCACCATTCCCGTCCCGGCGCTGTAAAGCATGAAACGCGCTTGTCCTTGTTGACTTCGAAATCGGCAAAGATTGTATTCCCATCTCGCCTACTCCGAGGTTATGGAGACGATTTTCAGGGGCGCCTACCGGTCTGCGAATGCGCTCCACGCACCCACTCGCTCGCCAACGATGCAATAGCGTGTCGGCGATGCTGAGGGATTGGTCGCCAATCCGGAAATTGCGAATCTGTCTGGTGGATATGTTCCGGGTAGCCGTGATGCACGCTTAAACTGTAAACTCTCACGAATGTCTCACTGCGCAATCGACGTCAACACTGAAGCCCTCCGCAGCCCCGGCACTTCGAGCTCCGGCATCGGCTTGGCCGCGAAGAGTTTCCGGCACGGCACTGCCAGCCAACGTGCTACCCGTGTCGCCTTCTGCCTCCGGGCACTGTCCGTGGAAATTCCCGTATTGGCATACATCTGGCGATACAACTTGGAGATGAACAGGAACGCCAGCCGCCCGCGCAGCGTGGGTACGCACTTTGACCGTCCCCAAACCTCGCGCATGCTGTAGAAGATGTCCCAGACCCCCTGAGTCCGCTCGCGGATCTCGTCCGTGGTCATCGTCTCGTGCGGACTGAACATCTTCGGCCGCACACTGGCGGGAATCAGCCAGTAGCGGGTGATGGGAACTCCGGCAACGTGAGGAACACTCCCGTTCATGCTCTTCTCCCATCGATCAAAGTCCACGGTGCCGGGAAAAGGTGTCATCATCACAAACTGGGCGAAGGTCAGGCCTGCCTGTTTTGCCAAGGCCGCCGTCGCCGCGAAGGTGTCTTGGCGGTCCGTGGGAAGCCCGAAGATGAATGATCCGAGCACGTGCACGCCGTGCTCTTTGAAGGTACTGAGCCGCTTGGCCAGGCTATCGCCCGCCGAGTTGAAGTTTTTGAAGACGGACTTCAGCCCTTCTTCGGTGACCGATTCCACTCCCACCAGCGCACCCTTGATGTGGGCCTGCCGCATCGCGTCGAGAAACTGCGTGTCTTCGCCGGCTTCCATCGTGATCTGAGTGAAGAAGACCATATCAGCAGGAAGTTTCGCGAGCTTCTCCATCAATTCGAACCGCTCAGCGCGCATCGCCCGTAGTTCCCTGACGCGGGCCGCGTTGCCTTGCGTCTCCGCCTGCTCAATGTCGGTAAGAGTCACGGGATAGAAGTTATCGTCCGCAAGCGCGATGAAGCGGAACCCGAGACGCCGCAACTGAACGATCTCTTCGATCACGATGTCCGACGCGCGCTGCCGCGGCTTCGGGCCGTCGGTGCGCCACACGGAACAAAACGAACAGCACATGTAACGATTGCGTGGCGCGAGGTCCCAACGCGCGGGCAGGAACTGATCTCCCGAAATCCGTCCGCCTTCATATGTACGCAGGGCCGTCCCTCGCACCAGATCGGCGATCACCTTCGCCCAAACGATGTCCCCATCGCCTTTGACGACCGCGTGCGCGCCACCAAGTTCAAAGGCCTCTTCAGGATACAAGGTTGCGTGGATGCCTCCATATACGACCCAGGCTCCGCGTTCACGCGCGATGCGCCCGATCTGCATGCCTCGCAGAGCATTGCCGGTATGGATGCCGATGCCCACTATATCGCCAGGCTGGATGCGATCGGGCTGAATCTGTTCAAGGGTTTCGTCGGTGACCAAGGGGTCCCCGTGCTCGGACGGGGTCGCAGCGGCAAGCACATACAGCCATCGCGGCGTGATCACGCCGATTCCGAACGAAGAATCACTGGGGTTGACCAGGTGTACGCGCATCACTGAAGTCCTGCCTCCTTGGCATTCTCTTTCTGCCATGGGTTGGGATTCCTGTCGCAACCCGCAAGCTACCGCAAAGACCACATAGCCGTGTAGTCAGCTATACACAATGTGCTACCGTCAGCACCATCTCCGGATATATGTGCCGCGCAATTACCTCAGGAAATCTTTCTCAGCACCAGCGCCGAATTCTTCGATCCAAAGGCAATGCAGTTGCACACCGCGTGCTCGACCGCCTTCTTGCGTCCTGCTTCGGGGACATAATCGAGATCGCATTCAGGGTCGGGTTTGTCGAGGTTAATGGTAGGCGGAATCTGGTTGTGTTCCATGGCGATCAACGTTGCCGCGACTCCGCCGGCGCCACAGGCGCCCTGAGGATGTCCGATCTGGGATTTCAGCGATGACATTGGGGCCTTGTAGGCCTGTCCGCCCAGAGCGAGTTTTAGCGCGCGGGTTTCAATGCGGTCATTGAGTTCGGTTGAAGTGCCGTGCAGGTTAACGTAGTCAACGTCGCTCGGGCCGATGCCGGCCTCTTCCATGGCGGTCGATATGGCCCGCGCCGGTTCTTCACCGCACTCTGCCAGACGCACGCGATGAAAAGCCTCGCAGGTCGAACCATAGCCGGCGATCTCCGCGTAAATCTTGGCGCCCCGGGCGCGGGCGTGTTCGTATTCTTCCAGCACGAATATCCACGCCCCTTCGGCCAGCACAAAGCCGTCACGATCCACCGAGAACGGGCGCGAGCCGCGCTCCGGCGCGTGATTCCAGGACGAGGTGAGAATACGCATGAGCGTGAATCCCTTCATGATGCCGAAGGCGATGGGCGAATCCACGCCGCCGCACAGCATCATAGGCAGAATGCCGGCCTGCAGTTGCCGATACGCGTAGCCCAGGGCGTCGGTAGAAGAGGTGCAGCCGCTGGTTACCACCTGGCTCGGCCCGCGGAAGCCGAAGCGCATGCTGACCTCGCTCGACATCGTCCCCATGGTGCCGCTGGGAATACAGAACAGGCTGACCTGCTTGATTTTTCCAGAATAGTACAGACGATATTGCTCTTCGCTGAAGTCCATGGCGCCGCCGCCGGTGCCCAGCAGCACACCGATTTTGCGCTTCTGTTCCATGCTCATGGCCGCCAGCGCATCAGAATCAAAGCCTGCGGCCTTCAGCGCTTCGCTCGCCGCGGCAATGGCCATGGGCACGGCGCGGGAGACGTGCTTGCGTTCGTGCGCGTCCATCCAGGCGAGTTCGTCGAAATTTTTCAGTTCGCCGGCAATGTGCACCGGTAATTCCTGGGGATCGAAGCGGGTGATGCGGGCCACTCCGCTTTTGCCGGCCAGCAGCGCGCGGCAAAACTCAGTGTTCCCCAGACCGTTAGGACTTAGACTGCCAAAGCCAGTTATTACAACGCGACAAGGCATTCGGACATTGTAAAAGACTGCTCGGAAAAAAGCCGTTGAATGACAAGAAAATGACAGGATTTCTCAACTCGCCTTGGCATCTGTGATCCGAATAATCACTTTCTTCCCTAGGGCCTTGGCGGCGCGGGCAATTGTGTCGAGAGAAACAGCCACATTCTGGGGATCAAGCAGGCGATCAAGCTGGGAACGGCTGGTATTAAGTTCTTTGGCCAGAACCTGTTTTGTTTTTTTCGTTTTCCGCATCGCCTCGGCAAGTTGCCATGCGAGCACACGCTTGACCGCAACCGCCTCAACTTCCTCCCGGATGCCTTCTTCCTTTAAAAAACTATCGAAAGTCGAACCGCTGTGTCCGACCATTGCATTTTTCTTCTTTCGCTTCATTGGGACCTCTCATGCTTTTTCTTGTTTTTGCGCGCCAGTTCCAAATCCTCGTCAGGCGTCTTCTGTGTTTTTTTGATGAATCCATGCAGGAGCACCATCCGGCCGTTTTTGTCCAAATAGAAG
>QIAW01000491.1:527-2113 GCA_003225655.1 Acidobacteriota bacterium | reverse complement strand
AAAAAACCTTCCGCAGCTTGCGGCCCAAAGGAATAGGTGAGCAGTCCGGCTCCGACGATCCGCAGGCTATTGCTGAGCACTGCAATAGGAACTATCAACAAGAGCAGCGTTGCCTGTATCCATCTCTTCTTCTCGAGCAAATAAACGTATGCCACACCCAAAGTTAGAAGTGACACCAGCGAGCGGATGCCACTGCAGGCTTCCACAACCTCCAGCGTGTAATTTGGCAGGTAGAGCAAGTTCCCTTCACGCAGCACCGGCACATTGGTCGCCTCCAGGCAAGCCGCCGCCACGCGCGAGGCGATCAACTGCAAGGGGAAGGTGATCTGGTAGTAAATAATGGCCGGGAGCGGAATCATGAACGCCAAGAAAAACAACGGAAAGGCCACGGCGCGAAGCATTTCCCTGCCGCTGAGAAACAATGCCATGCCCGCCAGCAAGATGATGAGCGACACCCGGCTGATAAAGACTTCCGCGCCCAGCGAACCGGCAATCAAGAGAGCGACGGCGGCAAGCATCACCAGCAGCCCAATATTGGCAGGACGCGGACTGATTCCTCGCAGACGAGAACGTTCGCGCCACAAGATCCAAGCTGCAAGCAGGGGCACGAGAAACCCGTGCCCGTAATTCGGATCGTCCCACCACTGCTGAACCAGATCCCTCAGCACGGGAGCGTAAAGCACCCCCACCAAGATCGCCACGAGTGTGGTGAGGAAAATAAGCTTCTTCGCCGCAGTGGCAGACGCGGCTGTACCTTGCTTTATGGCAATTTCGGGGAGCTGAGTAACCGCCGATTCTGTAAAGAGAGCCATGATGCTGTCTAGGAAATCAAAGCACCGGCGACGGCACGAGCCCCACTCATGCTTTTCAGCGCCGGTTTCTGCGCACTCAACAGCAGGGCACGGTCATGAACGTCTGGCTTCTCGCCGTTGGTCCGCTGTCTGATGAATTCATGAGACTGCACGTCCTGCCATCCCTCTGAACGGAAGAGCTGCTCATACTCCTGAATGCTTCGCACGTGCACAGGCACATTCACGCCATCAACAGTCGCCAGCGAGTCTTGATGATCCTTGTAAAGGCAAATAAGAACAAACAAGCGCCCTGAAGGAACCAGAACTCGTTGCAGTTCCGCCAAGGCCTTTTCCTGATCTTCAAAATAATAGAAAGCTTCGACGCTTAGCGCTTTATCAAACAAATCGTCGGCGAAAGGCAAATGTTCCGATGAACCGCAGGTGAAAGCGACATGCTTCAACATTGCGTTGGCGGCTCGCGCACGTAGCAGCATGCGGTCGGAGATGTCCATCGCCAGCACTCGTCCTTTTGGGCCCACGGCTTCACCCAGGAGACGAGAACCGAGACCAGCGCCGCAGCCCAAGTCGAGCACGCGTTCACCGGGCTGGACGTTCATGCGCTCCAGAGCTTGCTGCGTGATGCGAAGATGGGGATTGTACATGCCCTCCCCAACTCCCAGTTCGGCCCACAGGTTGAACTCGTGGTGCAAACGCGCGTCGAGGGTCGGTGAGGTGAGCGAATTTCTCCAGCGCCGCCAGCGCATTTCAATAATTCTCAAGGATTGCGCCAAGTCA
>QIAW01000491.1:0-479 GCA_003225655.1 Acidobacteriota bacterium | reverse complement strand
GCGCGGATCATTTTGTTTTTAGCTCGCGGTGGAAGAGGAACCCAATTGGCGGGTGAAAGCCGGATAAGGAATTATGTCACGAAATCCGGGGATATTGCCGCAGGCCTGCCCCCAGTAATATTGCTGCGCCTGCTGCGCGGCGGCTGTGGCGTCGAAAGCTGCCGCCGCCTTGAGGTTGCGTCCCGCCATGGCCTGGCGTACTTCTGGATGATGCCATATCCATAACAATCTATCGGCCAGCTGTTGGGCGTCGCCAGCCGCAGAAAACAAACCTTCGACCAGCTCACGATTTGCTGGAATGTCAGACACTACGGTCGGCAAGCCCATCGCCATATATTCCAGCACGGCGTTGGAGCTGCTCTCGCTTTCGGAGGTCAGCACACCCACGTCGGCCGCCCGCAGCCACGGACGAACGTCTGGCTGCGCGCCTTCAAGACGAACCACTCCTTCAAGATGTAACGCCTCGATTTGTGTGGCCA
>QIAW01000494.1 GCA_003225655.1 Acidobacteriota bacterium | reverse complement strand
GGTAAGCATGAAGGAAGTACTTTATTAGGAAAATGACCGTGTGTCAACTGCAGTTCTCTACTACTTGGCCTCAACGTTGAACTTCGTCGGGCCGTCTTCAAAGATCACAATCCGCTGTTCGCGGGTGAGGCCCTTGTAGCTGCTGGCGATGACGTGCGGGCCAACTGGGAGCGTGGTTCTAAGCTTGCGCGCGGGGAGTTCTTTCCCATCCACAAGCAAGGTGGCCTTATCGGGCTTGGCTTCGAGTTCGACGTTCACCATCCGCGACTTTTCCTGGTCGGTGAGTTCGCCGCGGGCGATGCGGTCAATATCAGAGCGATGCGAGGGATACCACGTCTCGAAGTCCTGAAAACGCGCGACAGCTTCGTCGACCGGCGGAGCTGCGCTGAGCGCAGGAGGATCGAAAGACGAACCCCAGCGGCCGAATCCGCTGATTGACTCCGAGCGCGATTGCAACGAAGAACGATCGGAGCACAACATCGCTGAGACGTACTGAATGCGTGCTTGTTGTTCCCCCCTGGGCACTTTAGGCAGAGAGCTCTGCTCGGGCACGAGGCTTAGCCAGCGAAGCGAGTTTGCCAGCGAGGGGCCACCCCGCTGGGCGTTCCGTGCGAGCCAGTTTCCCAAGCTGTCGGCATCCGCCAGTTGCTGGCGCTCGTCAGCCGGCAGCGGCGTGTAGGACGGACCGGAGCTGAAAATCCTGCTGAACCACGACGGCTTCTTGCCCAGGGAGACAGTTTTTTCGTAGTCGTAGAGTTGGCGTCTCTGCTCCCTGATGTAATCGTCGCAGGCCTGCGCCAGGGGAAATGCATCCGCGTGGCCGAGCAGGTTGTGGGCGCTCTCAAGGGCGGTAATGGCAATCAGTCCATCGGGACCAGGACTCGACCGCGGATAGCTCTTCTCCAGTTGTGCGAGATAGTCCGTTGCCTGCTGCGGGGTCAAGCCCAGGTTTTGCAGGGCGAGCTGAGGCTGCGTGAACCAATCCACCAGCCCAGAGGTAAGCACAACGTAGTGACCGGTAGCAAAGGCATTCGGCGCCTTGTCTCTTACGATTGCAACCTTTTGTTCACTTTGCTCGAAGCCTCCGGAGAATGTGCTGAAGCGCCGCGCATAGGAGCTGAGCCACTCCTGATATCTCCAGTACTCGCTGTCATAGGGGCCGATCTGATTTTTGCTGTTCAACAAATCCGCTTCAACCGCATCGAGCTCGCTGAAAATCTGCTGCGGAGGGCTGACCAGAATCCTGCATGCCTTCTCACCCAGCAAGCGGCTCTTGATCGCACTTAGGATTTGCCGCTGCCAATCACATTGCGAATATGCCGGCAGCGAACAGAGCAACGTCAGGGTTGAGATCAAAGTGGTGCGAAACCGCGCCAGGAATGTGGTTTTCATAGAGGAGATTGAGGGTAGGTTAGCCCGAAGCGTGAAGAGACGCAACTGCTCAAATACGGTTCTCGGTTCTCAATTTCAACAACTTCAATAACCTGGAACCATCACAAGAGCATTGTTTAGGACCGTAAAGGGCGTGCCGTAGCCCATCGCCGGTTAGCTTTCCGGATCTCCTATTTTCTTAGATACTCGAATTTTGGCCCCGGCCTGCCAATAAAGCAGGACTGGGTGAAACTCTTCGCCCTGATAATCTCGATGCCACCTTGTTCCTGTATGTCCTTTATACTGCTATACCGCTTGACTTTCGACCCCATTCTGGGCTTCAATTAGATAGCTTTCCTCTACTAAGCCCCCTTGTACCCCCTTGTTTGAGCCCCTCATTTCCGGTCGATAAGACCGCAATCGGTTCGATTCCGAGCGGCTTGGGAGTCGTGAAAATCACAGCTTTCATAATGCCGGGCGGAGCGAGATAGGGTATGACCTTGCAGACCAATTCAAGCATGAAGCAACTCAAGTTTCTGATCTCTCTCATTACCAGCGACAACGATTTTCAGCAGGAGCAGGCCAGGGCCGCGGAAGAGACCGCGCGGCGCATGAATGTAGACATCGACATTGTCTATGCAGATAGCGACGCAATCACGCAGAGCCAACAGTTGCTGCGGGTCATCCAATTGCACCCTGAACTGCGCCCGGATGGAATCGTATTTGAAGCGGTGAGCGGGACTGGCTTGCCGCATGTGGCGCGCGCCGCGGGAGCGGCTGGAATAGGATGCGTGGTGCTCAACTGCAATGTCAACTATATCGCGGAATTGCGCAACAACTACAGCGCTCCCCTCTGCGCCATCACCTCAGACCATGAAGAGATTGGACGGATCCAGGGGCGGCAATTGGATGCCTTGCTGCCCGAAGGCGGCTCGGTGTTATACATTCAAGGCCCCTCGAACAGCCTGCCGGCACAGCAACGGACCATTGGGATGTCTGAAACCAAGCCGGCAAACGTGGACATGAGAATGATCCGAGGGCAATGGACCGAGGCCAGCGCCACCCGTGCAGTGAGTGCCTGGCTGCGGCTGGCCACCTCGCGCAACGCAGCTATCGACGTCATTGCCTGCCAAAATGACGCCATGGCTATGGGAGCGAGGAAGGCCTTTGAAGAACTTGCAACCGCCGGCGAGCGTAAGCGATGGCTCAACCTGCCTTACATCGGTTGCGACGGCGTTCCCAAAACAGGACAAGCATGGGTGGATAAAGGGGAGTTAGCAGCCACGGTAGTCATACCAGCCAACACTGGTCTCGCCATTAACATGCTGATACAGGCAATTCAAGGAGGCTCGC
>QIAW01000073.1:1333-3040 GCA_003225655.1 Acidobacteriota bacterium | reverse complement strand
GTTGAATTTAGCCTGAAAATCCTTGAAGGTCCCGAAAGCTTTCTTGATCACGTCGGCGATGGGCCCGCTCGGATCTCCACCGCCTTTGGGCTTCATGATTTTCCAGAACATGGTGTGGTTGACGTGACCGCCACCATTATTACGGACGGCGGCTCGGATGTCTTCCGGTATTGCGTTCACGTCGCGAATCAAATCTTCAGCACTCTTGGATTGCAAGTTGGGATGTTTTTCCAAAGCCGCGTTCAGATTTTTAACGTAAGCCCCATGGTGCATGTCATGGTGCAGCTTCATGGTTTGGGCATCAATAGTGGGCTCAAGAGCAGAGTAGTCATACGGTAACGGGGGTAGCTCAAAGGCCATGTTTCCTCCTCGATTCAGTTGTACGAATTCTCAGATGATGATATCGCGCCTAAAGTTTCAGTGGGTAGCCCGCTTGTGCCAAGCCTATGGAATTCAGTCAAGTGGATGGCCTTGGGCCGGAACGAGTTGCCTGCGGAAATCAGACCACCGCTGGAATAGGAATTACCGCGCCAGTGTGCTCTGCAGTTGCTGAGGATCACTGGCGTAGCTTAATGCCGCTTCGAGGTCAATGATTTCATCTTTGACCAATTTCTCCAGTTCCCTATCGAAGTGCTGCATGCCATCTGAGGCGCCATTCTTCAGTGCCTCGAGCAGAGTATGACCCGAGGGATCTTCACATTCCAGATAGTGCACCGTACGAGGAGTGTTCCGGAAAATTTCGAGAATGGCCACGCGTCCTCCATCTCGTCGCGGGATGAGACGTTGTGAAATTACGTAACGTAGAGTCTTGGACAGACGGGCGCGTATTGAGGGCTGTTCAGCCGCCGGGAAGGCGCTGGCTATACGTTCCAGAGTCTTGACCGTATTGGGCGCATTCAAACTGGAAAGGACAAGGTGACCAGTCTCGGCCGCCTCTAGCACCATTTCCATGGTCTCGCGATCGCGCAGCTCTCCCACGAGGATCACCTTAGGAGCCTGCCGCAATGCAGCACGTAACGCGAGCGAGAAGTTCGGCGTGTCACTGTGGAGTTCGCGTTGATGGATGGTCGCCTGCTTGTGATTATGCAGAAACTCGATGGGATCTTCGACAGTAATGATATGACATGTCTGCTTTTCATTAATTCGGTCCAGCAGTGCGGCCAGCGTGGAAGATTTTCCTGCTCCTCGCGCTCCCGTCACCAACACGATTCCATCGCGCAGCGTTGCTATTTCTTCTAGTTGTGCCGGCAATCCCAAGGTTGAGAACTCAGGAATGGTGGTTGGAATCACGCGCATAACCACGGCACAACTGCCGCGCTGAATAAAAACATTGACTCGAAAACGGGCCAGTCCCGGCAGGCCAAAGGAAATATCGCAAGCTCCTTGTTCGCGGAGTGTAGTTATGGCCTGTTTGTTGCTCCCGATCAGATCAGACGCGATGCGGCGTGTGTCATCAGCAGTGAGCAAGTGCAATCCCGGGCCTTGTACCGGAATCAACTGCCCGTACACTTCCACCTGAGGGGGCCGTCCTGGAGAAAATATAAGATCACTAACCCTGTTGTTGGCGCGTAACATGGCGGCCAATAATGCATGAGTCGCAGCTGCGCCGGAATCTAATGCAGGTTCGAGCGTGACTTGAATCGGTGCTGTGCGTGGAGCTGCCATATTTCTGCTAAAAAGGGAAATCCGAGCGGCGGAGGGCTTCCG
>QIAW01000073.1:0-1299 GCA_003225655.1 Acidobacteriota bacterium | reverse complement strand
CCCATGTCAGACGAAACAGAATCTCGCACTAAAGAAAAAGGACGGCCGAGGCCGCCCTGGGGTCACCGGATCACCAGCTATTTTTTGGTAGTGGCGGCTTTCTTCTTCGTGCCGTAGCTTGTCTCGATGCTGCTACCGATGTACTGAAGCATGCCCTTGGCCCCTTCAGCGAACTGTCCGGTTGGCTGCAGTTCAAGGTATTTATTCAGCGCTTCAGCCGTGCCAGGTGCCGGAACGACTTTACCCGTCTTGGGATCGGTAGTTGCCTTGTTAATCAGGTTCACGCCCTTCTGATAGTAGGCGTCGGCCTTGGTCGGATCGGCGGCGATAGCCTTGTCGTAAGCGGCATTGGCTTCGTCCACTTTGCCACTATTCGTGAGCACGGCGCCCTCGTTGTAATAGTACTGCGAGGCCCCAGCAGGATTCAGTTGGGCTGCCTGTTCGTAGGACTTGGTTGATTCATCAAGTTGACCAGTTCTGGCTTGAGCCTGACCTAAATTGTTGTAATAGGCGGCCAAGTTTTTTGCGTCATCGGGTTTCTGCCCAGTCTCCATGGTTTTCTTCTTGAGATCGATGGCTTTCTGGTAGTCGTTGACTGCCTCGCCAAAGCGCTTTGTCTTTTCCGTAGTGTCGGTCTGCTTCGCAGCCGAGCTGAGATATGCGTCCCCTAGACGCGCCCACAATAGATCCCTGCTGGCATCCATCTGCGTGGCTTCGTTAAGAGTGTTGATGGCAGTGTCGAAATCGCCACCCTGCATGGCTTGATTGGCCACTTGCAGTTTCTCATTCAGCGCCTTTACCGTCTGCTCCTGCATCTGCTTCAATTGCTCAGGCGTCATTCCCTTCTGTTGGGCGGCTTCGGTCTGAGATTTTTTCAGATCGAAGTCGAGCGTAGCCTCTTCCGCGCCGACTGGAAAATTCGTTACCTGGTCCAGTTGCTTGCCGCTCTGAGTCAGGGTCACTTTGTACTTACCCGGTTCGATACCTAACGAAAAATACTCCCCCTTGTTGTTAGTCTTGAGATTGTATTTCCGTCCATTTTCAGTGTTGAACCATTCCAGGTTCGCGCCTGCAATTGGCTTTCCTTCCATGTCTCTGCAGACGCCCTTTACTGTCCCTGTGGCCTGGGCGAACACCGGAGGTACGCACAGGGCAGCCGCCAGCATCACCAGCACCAAAACATGCTTCATTTTTAGCCTCCCGGCTCACAACTTGTTTTCGTAACACCGGCATCTCGCCGGGTAGCTGGCGAGGTCCCACCTATGGAGCCGGCCAGCGACACTTCCTTAATCTCTCTCT
>QIAW01000490.1:633-2023 GCA_003225655.1 Acidobacteriota bacterium | reverse complement strand
AGGGTGTGCAAATACCATCGTGGGATGGCCGGTTGTTTGATCTGAAACAGGCCGCGGGAAGTAAGACTTATTGTGACGAAGTGCGGGGCACGCTGGCAAAGTACGGTTTGGAGCTAACAGAACTTTCTACCCACCTTCAAGGTCAACTGGTCGCCGTGCATCCCGCCTATGATGTTTTATTCGACGGGTTCGCCCCGGAGCAGGTTCGTGGAAACCGGCTGGCGCGACAGGCGTGGGCGGTCGAGCAATTGTTATTCGCCGCGAAGGCATCGGCTAATTTGGAATTGAAGGCGCATGCTACTTTTTCAGGGGCCCTGGCCTGGCCTTATGTCTATCCGTGGCCGCAACGTCCCGCCGGACTCATCGAGACTGCGTTCCAAGAACTATCAACGCGCTGGCTGCCGATCTTGAACGCATTTGAGCAGGCCGGAGTGGATCTGTGTTTTGAGATTCATCCCGGAGAAGACCTGCACGACGGGGTCACATTCGAAATGTTTTTAGAGCAGGTCAAAAATCATGCCCGCTGCAATCTGCTGTTTGACCCCAGCCACTTTATTCTTCAGCAACTCGACTATCTGCGCTTCATTGATCTTTACCACGACCGCATAAAAATGTTCCATGTGAAGGATGCGGAATTTCAGTCGTCAGGCCGGCAAGGGGTCTATGGGGGATACCAGCCGTGGATCGAACGAGCCGGACGATTCCGATCACTCGGTGATGGGCAGGTGGACTTCACCGGAATTTTCTCCAAACTCACGCAATACGGTTTTGAAGGCTGGGCGGTGATGGAGTGGGAATGCTGTATCAAAAGTGGTGAGCAGGGAGCCGCCGAAGGCGCACCTTTTATCGCGCGTCATATCATTAAGGCGGCGACTCAATCGTTTGATGATTTCGCGAGCTCCGGCACGGGCAATACGGAGAATCGCCGAATATTGGGCTTGGAATAAGGGCGGAATCTGTGAGTCTGAACATAAAGCAAAACGGCAAAGCGAACCGCCGCCTGAGACTTGGCATGGTGGGCGGCGGGCCGGGCGGGTTCATAGGCGCAGTACACCGAATCGCCGCGCGTCTTGACGATCGTTTCGAGTTGGTGGCCGCTGCGTTATCGTCCGATCCTGAGCGCTCTCGAGCAGCCGCTCTGGATCTTCACATCGTAGCCGATCGCGCTTACGGCAGCTTTGCGTAAATGGCTTCGGCCGAAGCAGCAAGACCAGACCGCATCGATGCCGTTTCTGTTGTGACTCCAAACCATTTGCATCATCCGATCGCGAAAGCTTTCCTTGAGGCTGGCATTAATGTAATTTGCGACAAGCCGCTCACCACGACGCTAGAAGACGCCTTAGATTTAGAAAAAACTGTTCGCCGTACTGGTCTTCTCTTTTCCCTGACT
>QIAW01000490.1:0-513 GCA_003225655.1 Acidobacteriota bacterium | reverse complement strand
TGACCCAGCACAAAGTGGCCCCGGCGGTTCTCTCGGCGACATTGGCACCCACGCCTATAATCTAGCCTGTTTTGTAACCGGCTTGACTTGTCGGGAACTGGCTGCAGAGCTCTCCACCTTCGTGACTGGACGTCGCGTGGACGACAATGTCCAAATCATGCTGCGCTTCGAAGAAGGAGCGCGTGGTCTTCTCTGGGCCAGCCAGGTCGCGACTGCGAATCAGAACAATCTCCGGCTTCGCGTCTATGGAGAAAAGGGGGGACTTGAATGGAGGCAGGAAGAACCGAACTGCTTATGGTTTAGCGTCCTGGGCAAACCCCGTGGCTTAATCTATCGTGCCGGCCCGGCCGCCGGTCCAGTGGCTGCACACGCCAGCCGAGTGCCGGCGGGACATCCGGAAGGATACCTCGAAGCGTTTGCTCAACTATATGCTGACGTGGGCGAGCAGCTAAGCGCACGAATAGAAGGGCGCTCCCCGTCTCCGGCCTCTCTGCTGGTGCCTACGGTTGAGGA
>QIAW01000488.1:1806-2859 GCA_003225655.1 Acidobacteriota bacterium | reverse complement strand
GCAAGAAAGATTTTTATCTTCATGCGATTCATCTTTGGCTTAGGCTTACGCAATTCTGGCTTACGCAATTCTCTAATGACTCAATGACACAATGATTCAATTTGTCTCTGTGCCTCTGTGTCTCTGTGGTGATGTCTTTGCCCGAGTTCACGAGAACTCAGGCAAAACGCCGAACCCCATGGCTTCGAGCTCGTTCGCCAGTTGCTCGCCTGACTGAAATTGAATGCCTTGCATACCGACCTCTCTCGCGCCCTGCACATTGGCCTCGCGATCATCGATAAAAATAGCTTCCGGCGCAGGCACGTCGAGACGCCCGAGGCAATGCCGATAGATCACGGGGCTGGGCTTGATTTCACCAATCTCACAGGAGAAGACATGACAATCAAAATCATTTAACCAGTGGAAGTTCTTGCGCGCGTGGCGGGCCATCTCCTTCGGCATGTTCGATAAGACCGCGGTCTTTATCCCTGCTGCACGCAGGTTCTTTACCCATTGCATCATCTTCATATTTGCCGCCGACCACATCTCTACATCCCACACGCTCAGCTCTTGAATCCGGCTGCTGCCAATTTTCGTTCCGGCGTCTTCGGCAAACTTCATCCAGTATTCTTCTACTGTGAGATCGCCGCGGTCATAGGGTCCGCGATTTCGCATGTACAGTTCAGGAAAGTCTTCCGGCCTCACTTGAAAGACGCTGGCTATGCGGCTAATCTCCTCCGCCGTCGGGTGATGGCACAGTACCTCGCCATAGTCCAGAATTACAGCCCTGATCTTTGCCGCTTCGGCGCGCTCGCGAAACCTGTGGTTTTCGGAAGATTCGCCCGGGTTCATGCGCAGACTCCTGTCATCGCGTCCATTTCTTAATCCTGAATACAATGTATCAGGCGAGATGACTTTGGAAAAATTGGAGGAAGACCATGCGCTTGAAAATTGTCCAGGCAGGCGATCCGGTCCTTCGGCAACAGGCACGCGCCTTGAGCAGTGAAGAAATTCGCAGCCGCAGCACGCAGGAACTGATCGAGCACATGAAAGAGACCATGCGCGACGCTCCCG
>QIAW01000488.1:0-1731 GCA_003225655.1 Acidobacteriota bacterium | reverse complement strand
CAGATCCTGGAACGCGAGCGTACACCTATTCCCTTTCACGTTCTCATCAATCCCCGCGTCGCTTCCGCATCGGGCGCGCCGCTTGAATTCTTCGAAGGCTGCCTCAGCCTGGCTGGCTTCTGCGCTCTTGTACCTCGCCGGCGCACGGTGCGCGTCGAATGTCTGGACGAAAAGGGCGCATCGCGCGTGATTGAAGCCTCAGGCTGGTATGCGCGCATCCTTCAACACGAGATCGACCACCTGAACGGCGCCCTGTACATCGATCGCATGCACAGCCGCTCCTTAACGTCGCTGGAAAACTTCAACCGCATGTGGAAGAACAAACCTTTGCAGGAAATTCGCGATGCTCTTCTGGGCTCCAGGGACGATCTGCAACCCCAGCATTAAATCTGAGGAACCTGGGTTTCGTGAGCTGGTGGCCGTGCCGCGCGCTTTCTGCGGCTTCGAATCCACACAATAAGGGCCGCGGCGGCGGCGCTCAGCAGCCCTGCCGGAACCGGTACCAGGAAGGCGGCGGCAATACTTGCGCCCAGAGAGCTGACCTTTCGCTGAAATTTGGGATTGAATTCGCGCGCTGAGGCTTCGTACCAACTCTCATTCGTCAGGTCGTCATAGATGGAAGCATCCAGATGAATTTCTTCGCGCCCGTCTGCCCGAGAAGTGACGTGAATGCTCGCGATCACCGGCTCGTTATAGGCCTCGTGCTTGCGCAGTTGCCGGTTCAGCTCTTCAACCGCTCCCGGTGGAACCAGAAACGTATAGTCTTTGTGCTTTTCGGTGAACGCCGCCAGGTTTTCTTGCAGTACTACGCTGGCGTCATCGCCTGAGGAAAGCGTGCACTTGAGAACTTCGAGCGGGGTGAGCAGTTCCTTAGAAGCTACATAGTGCGAGGTAATTACTAAAATGGGAAACTGGGGTGGAGCCGGTGAGGTCACCGCCTCGCGGCGCTGGCTGCCGTAAATCATCAATCCCACATAAGAGATGAAACAAATTATGGGGAAGAAGGCTGCGCTAAGCGCCAGCCAAAGCAACCAGGTTTTGACAGCACCGCTGAGTTTCATCGGATGGCAGTATTGTACCCCCATCTTTCAGCGAATCATGCGCTCCCCTGCTTTCTGGCTATAGGAGATTGATCTGGAGGAGCAATTTGGGCAATGAGTGCGTCTGCTATCCCGCATCCTTGGCAAAGAGCCAGGCAAGGGCCTGCTCGCGGTCGCGAAACACACGCACATCGCGATCGCCTTTCAGGTCGCGCAGGATTTCGAACATGCGCGAGAGCCCGAAGGCGACGTCGCTTTTTTCTGCAACCAGGGCACGGCGCGCTCCCGGTGAAAAGATACTCTTCTCGGCCATCTTGCGAACGTCGTCGGTGGCGACGGCGATCTCAGTAACATCGTCAAAATCCACCAATTGAGAAAAAGTGGGGTCAAAGTCCTTGTCTTTCATCAGCCTTCGCAGATGTTGCACCATATCATCGGTGGTCAACACCCCTGTCGCTGTGCTTACGATGAGTCTGTTTCGTTTGTCGATTCTATAGGAGGCGGGCATCTTTCCCTCCGCTTGGCCTCGCCGCAAATACCGCGGCGGGACCGCCGATCGCAGAATCGGGAGCAGTATAAACTCGTCTTGAAGACTTTGCATAGGTAAAAGAAGATTTACTTGTAGGCTTCCCAGAACGGAACCTGCTCCGCTGTTGGGAAACAGGCGCATCATGACGCGTCTGGCAGTTCC
>QIAW01000489.1 GCA_003225655.1 Acidobacteriota bacterium | reverse complement strand
GAGAAAGCACATCATGTGCCGCGCACGTGATTCTGGATACGTTCCAATCTCTGGGTTCCGGAGTGGCGGTAGACGTACAGGAACTGCGCGTTGACTTCGCTTGTGGAGGGGTTCTGAAGTAGCTCTGCGGTGGACCTGGAACCGCATATCTTTATGTTCGTCCCGACCTCGCCAGGACATTAGAACCGAAACTCACCGGTTGGCTCGCGCACGAAAATCCATTCGGCTTTGAAATCGGCCCCATCCGCTATACGCAGGGTCCATACCGCTTCATCAACGGGACACCCAATGTTGCTGCAATGTATGCCGCTGTTCCAGGATTGAAGATTTTGCGTGAGGCAGGTATGAAGAGCGTCCGCGAAAAATCCAAACGGCAGACGGACCGCCTCGTCTCGCTTGCCGATCACTGCGGGTGGAAAGTAAACGCACCACGTGATCCTGAACGGCGTGGAGGCACCGTGGCCATTGAAATGCCGAGATCGAAGGAGGTTTGCGAGATGCTGTTGAAGCGCGGCATTTTGGTCGACTGGCGACCCCATGTGGGTGTGCGTATGTCCCCACATTTCTATAACCGTGATGAAGAGCTCGATTTTGCCATGGCGGCGGTAAATGAAATTCTTGAGAGTATGCGAGTGACGGCTTCCAGCAAGCGCTGAACGCTTGCATGCTCTTGACGTCCGGGAATGATCCGCAGCCGGATTCTATGCTTATGCCATACTGACTACTCGGGTTGACGATATGCCGCACGAGATTCTATCCCTTCCTCCACCATCTGCCCACCTTCGAGTCGCCTATGGCAAAGAGAGGAGTCAGTTTGTTGACTTTCGATTTCCAGCTTCCAATGTTGCAGCCGCTATCGTCATCATGATTCATGGAGGTTTCTGGCGCCAATTGACGACTGCCAACGTAGAATATCGCCGTGTCGGGGAGCCGGGTGGCGGCTGGCCGGGTACTTTCGACGATATTCAAGCCGCACTCCACAGCGCGCAGAAGCATCACGGAAACGATAAGCCAGCTCTTGTCGTCGGCCATTCGGCTGGTGGACACCTCGGCCTCTGGGGAGCAACCCGACGACAAGATCTGGCCGCTGTCATCGCCTTGGCGCCGGTGGCATGTCTTCGAACAGCCTGGCAGCAGCGGCTCGGAGATGGGGCTGTGGCAGATCTCTTGGGAGGCCCTCCAGATGTCGTACCAGATCGGTATCTCTTCGCGTGCCCGTCACAACATGGTACGCGAGTACCACGAGTGTTGATTCATGGTACAGCAGATGACATCGTTCCTTTAAATGTAAGTCAAGATTACCTGACCGCGCGCTCTGCAGAGTCCGACGTGGTCAGATTTATCGAATTACCAGGGACAGATCACTTCGATCTGATCGATCTGCGCTCCCCATCGGGGAGGATGGTACTTGCAGAAATCAAGAAAATGGCGGATGCAGTTCGTAACACCTGTAACTGAGATCGGCAGTGTCGTCCGTTCAAGAAAGTATCCGTTCAAGAAAGGCCGCGGCGATTCACTTGGCACTTGGGCCCATGCGAACACCGCGCCTCAAAGCTTCTGTTGGAAATCCTCGATGTCTCTCTTGTGGATCATCCGTCTGCGAATTGGACTGGAGAGCACGGTGCTGGTCGTTGTGCTGCCTAACTTGTTTAACAATCACAAATTGAGTTGCATCTCCAGACTGGAGGAAGCCTTTGCCTGGTCTACTGTTTTAGAGGACTTAGCCGATTTAACTTGCCCAACTGCGAAAGCTGGATTAGTGGCTGCAAAGTTGTGTTAGAGTTTTTGGCCATAAGAGGAGTGCCTGTGCGGGTCAAAGTCCTTCAATCAGCCACCATTCAGTTTCTTACTCTACTCTTGCTGCTGGGATGCTGCATGGCCGCCGCCAACCAGCACAAGAGGTCGAATGCCCCCAGGAAACCCGCCGACTATGTGAACGGGTTGGTTGGCACTGCGCCTTTAGACAAGCAGGATTGGATTGGCAACGCGCCGCCTCCCGGAGAGGAGCTCTACACCGGTTTTACTTCGCCGGGAGCCGTTCTGCCGCATGGGTGGACCAACCTGAGCCCGGTAAACAAGAATTTGGATCTGTCTTACCCCGCAGGGGTGAATTTTCCTTACATATATTCTCACAGGACCATGTTCGGGTTTTCCAACGGAATGCCGGGGATGTTGGTGATGCCGGTTGTCGGAGATTGGACAGTTCCTCCAGAGCGCAGCAATTCGGTCTATAGCAAGCTCAGCGAAAAAGCGAAGCCCGGGTACTACACCGTCTTCCTGGAGGATTACAAGGTCAAGGCCGAGCTTACGGCGAGCAGGTGGACTGGGCTTTATTGCTTCACGTTCCCCGAAACGGAGAGGGCACATGTCATCCTGGATTTAGGTCGTGGTATCGCTGATATGGAGATCGTTGGCGACCACGTGGTCAGAGGACAGGCGGAACGCGCAATCCGGGGGCAGATCGCGGGCACGTCGCAAAGAGGGATGCCCAAGACATTCTTTGTGGCCGACTTCTCCAAGCCGTTCAAGGCGTTCGGCGTCTTTCATCAAGATGTTCGTCAGGGAAACGCGGGACCGGGGTCCGGTCCCCTGTTGGGAACAAACACCGTGACACCCCAGGGCCGGTCGACCTCGGGAAGTTATGCAGGCGCCTATTTGAATTTTGCCACTTCTGCAGGTGAGCAAATCCTGATCAAGGTCGCTACTGGCGACAGCTACGAAACGGCGCAGAAACATCTGGAGACCGAGAGCCCGGGCTGGGATTTTGAGAAAATGAAGAATCAAGCCGAAGAAGCCTGGAACCAAAAACTGAACTCAATTGAAATCCAAGGAGGAACAGAGAAGGAGAGGGTCTTGTTCTATTCCAACCTATATCACGCCTTCGCCAGTCCCAGGCTGGTGGCCAAGAAAGGCGATTTATTTACCGGCTTGGATGGCAAGATCCACGTTGCCGAATATGACCGATACGGCCCGGTGCCGTTCTGGGACACCGGACGAAACCAGATTGTACTGCTCACTCTCGTGGAGCCCACTGTGAAACTGGATATTCTCCGCTCCACCCTGGATATGGCTCGTGAGACAGGTTGGATGCAGACATCTTTCCATGGCGATCATGCAATTCTTATGTACTTAGGGGACTGGCAGCGAGGGCTCACCTTCGATTGGGAAGCCGCTTATGAATTCCTGCGCAAGAATGCTACAGACACGAATGGTCCCCGGCGTAACTTGTCAGACTATTTGAAACGAGGCTGGGTTCCCGATGTCGTAGTCGAACATCCCAGCCCGCCGTACGCGGGAGGTATTGCCGGAGTCGCCAAGACCCTGGAATATAGCTGGGATGATTATTGTCTTGCCACCTATGCAAAGAAACTTGGGAAGGAAGAGGATTACCAGATGTTCTTGGCGCGGGCCCTCAATTACAGGAACGTGTTCGATGCATCCACGGGATTTATGCACGGCCGGCAGGAAGACGGCTCGTGGATCGAACCGTTCGATCCGGGAGAGCCATACTACAACTTCATGTACAAGGAGGCCTCTGGCTGGCAAACTACGTGGCTTGTGCCCCACGATGTACAAGGTTTGATCAATCTGATGGGTGGCCGCGAGAACTTCCTGAGGAAACTGGACGAATTTTTCACGACACCTTACCACCCGAAGGGTATCTGCCGTGATTGCACGGGAGTGATTGGCCAGTATGTCCAAGGTAACCAACCGGACCAACAGACGGCTTATTACTACGCTTATGCTGCGGCTCCTTGGAAGACCCAGGAACTGGTCCGCAAAATCTTGCGGCTGATGTATGGCAGCGACCAATATGGGCTGGCATTTCCCGGGATGGACGACCAAGGCGCGACATCCTCCTGGTATGTGCTGAGCGCGATGGGCTTTTATACCGTAGACCCCGCCCGGCCGGAATTCATCATCGGAAGCCCAATCTTCAACCAGGTGACGGTTCATCTGGAGAATGGAAAGGACTTTGTGGTTGTCGCCAACAACAACTCGGACAAGAACATTTACATTCAGTCCGCAACGCTGAATGGGAAACCTCTGGATAAACCATGGTTTCCCCACTCGGCCATTGCCAATGGAGGAAGGCTGGTATTCAACATGGGTCCTGTTCCCAACAAGAATTGGGGCAGCAGCCCCGAGGCCGCTCCGCCATCCTTACATCTCGATGGCTCTTATTTCATCAAAGGGCTGCGGCAGTGCGGGAGCGATAGGTTAACCAAGTCGAGCCGATTCGGGTCTTTGACTCATTCTTAGCCTACCCTTATCCGTACGCGTATGCACCGGGGTACATGGATGCAAACTTCGGTTCCGTGAAGCTGAAGACGGATCTCAAGGATGCCTCCGTATATGTGGATGGCGGGTTCGCGGACAAGATCACGAAGGTGAAGAAGTTCGCGCTTCGACCCGGTAACCATGATATTGAGGTACACGCGACACAGAGGGCGTAACGATCTTTAAGGCTGTAAACAAATACCGTAACCTCAAGCGGTGGTTCGACGGGGAAGGCTGGACTTATTTTGTTGGGCCGGGTCCTATGTATTAATATGAACGTCCTTCAGATGCAACGTAGGTATTTAGATAAGATGACGGTGCGCTTATTGTGCTCCCTTTTGGTTAGCAACTATGAGAGTGCACCTTCGCGATGGAGCCCAAGATATGCGAATTAAGGACAGTCGCCTTTGGCTTCGGATCCTAATTGCGATTGCTTTTCTTGTAGGAACCGTCGCTGTCATTTTTGAATTGTTAATTTGGCAATCTAATAAATTATCTCCCGAGTTTCGAACGGCAGCGAGGCCCGCATTCGAGGCGATTCAGCAATGTGAGCGTTATGTAGACCAATCCGCATTTGCCTACGGGGCTAGACTTGAAAATGCAGAGAATAACCTCGCTATGGTGCGACCGAGGGCTAAGACTCCGGGGGATCGCCG
>QIAW01000074.1 GCA_003225655.1 Acidobacteriota bacterium | reverse complement strand
TGCTCGCTCGGTCCCTACGGCCTCAAAGACAACGTGATCTCAGGCACGCATCTGTGCATGACGCGCCTGAATCTGCTGCGCCTGAACACCATGCCGGCGGCGGCTGACGAACGCTTCGCCGATATCGCCCGTTTGCGCGCCATGTCGAATGAGGAGCTGCACCAGCTCGGACGCATTCCTTATCCCATGGTGCTGGAGCGCGGCGGCCACGGCTTCATGCGCGTGAGCTGGCAGCAGGCGCTCGACCGCATCACCGCGGAGATGAAAGATATCCCCGCCGAGCGCATGGGATTCTTCGCCACCTCCCGAGGACTCACCAACGAGGCCTATTACACATTCCAGAAACTGCCGCGCATGCTGGGTACCAACAATGTGGACCTCTGTGCGCGTCTCTGCCACTCCGCCAGCGTCTACGGATTGAAACAGGCCCTTGGCGTCGGCGCGCCCAACTGCTCGCTCTCTGATTTCATCGGAACAGAGTTGCTGGTCCTGTTCGGCACCGACCTGGCCAACAATCAGCCGGTCACCATCAAGTATTTGCACTATGCGAAGAAGAAGGGAACCAGGATTGTTGTCGTCAATCCTTACCGCGAGCCCGGATTAGAGCGCTATTGGGTTCCTTCCGTGGCTTCGAGCGCGGTCTTTGGAACTAAGCTGATGGATGACTTCTTTCAGGTCCGCGTCGGCGGCGATATTGCCTTCATCAACGGCGCTATGAAGGTGTTGATTGAGCAGAAGCTGACCCATGAAGAATTTATCCGCGAGCAGACGGCGGGATTCGACGCGCTGGCCAATTTCCTGTGCGCACTCACCTGGCAAGAGATTGAGAGCGCCGCCGGCGTCTCACGCGCCGAGATTGAGCGCTTTGCCCTGCTCTATGGCAAGGCGGCGAGCGCGGTGATGTGTTACTCCATGGGACTCACGCAATTGCTGATCTGGCATTGATTCGCGGGAATCTGGGACGCGAAAAGTGCGGCATCATGCCTATTCGCGGACATAGCGGAGTGCAGGGCAGCGGTGAGTGCGGCGTGGACGCCGATAAATTTCCCGGCGGCTTCGACATCAATGCCGAGAACGCCGCCCGTTTTACCAGACTATGGGGCAAAGAGGTCCCGGCGCACCGCGGATATAAAACCGGCCAGATGGTCGAGGCGGCCCACGCCGGCAAACTGGAGGCACTCTACACCATTGGCGGGAATTTGCTGGAGACTATGCCCGACCGGAAATTCGTGACCGAGGCGCTGCACAAAGTCCGTGTGCGCGTGCATCAGGATATCGTTCTCAACAGCTACTCTACTCTCGAAGCCGGTGAGGTGCTCATACTGCTGCCCGCGCAGACGCGCTACGAATCCGGCGGCACTTCTACCAGCACCGAGCGCCGCATCCGTTATTCGCCCGCCATCCTCGGACACACCATCGCAGAAGCTCTGCCGGAGTGGAAGATTCCATGTCTGATCGCGCAGCGCCTGCTGCCTGCCCATGCCGCGCAGTTCGCCTACGAGAATGACGGTGACATTCGGCGCGAGATGGTGGCAGCCATGCCCATGTATTCAGGCATCGAAAAACTCGAGAAGGAAGGCGATTGGGTGCAATGGGGCGGCGCGCAGTTATTCAAGGATGGATTCAAGAGCATGCCTGATAAGCGTGCGCGATTTCTCTTAGTGAATATTCCTCGTATTGACGTGCCTGCGGGCAAGTTTTATTTCACCACCCGCCGCGGCAAGCAGTTCAATTCCATGACCTATGGAGAGGCCGATCCGTTGACCGGCTCGCAGCATCGCGATGATATTTTCATGCATCCGGCTGATGCCGCACGCCTCGAAGTGACCGAAGGAGAAGCGGTGATTGTGTGGTCACCCTGTGGTGAGCTTCGCGGCCGCGTACGCCTGGCCGATATCCACGAGGGCAATCTGCAGGCTCATTGGCCTGAGGGCAACGTACTCATTGAGCGCCGCTACGACCCCGTTTCTACTGAGCCTGACTACAATGCGCTGGTTGAAGTGATAAAAGCTGAGGTAAGAAAAGGGCTGGGAAGCGCCGAGCTGAAAAATGCCGGCGGAGCTTCCGAGGACGCATCTTCCTCCAGTGCCCCTGCTGGCGTATCTTGTCCGGACGCCAGATCGACACATCGCGCCTCCGATTCTTTATAATCAAAGGTTTGTTCATGCAATCAGTCTGCGTATCCACGGGAGATGACATGGCAGAACCCATTAAAGGGAAGAGCAAGCCGAAGGTACTGGTAGTGGATGACGAACATGTAATTGCCGACACTCTGGCCATCATCCTGAACCAATCGGGCTACGAGGCGACAGCGGTTTACACCGGCAAAGGGGCGGTGGAAAGCGCGCGCGCCCACAAGCCTGAGCTCATCATCAGCGACGTCATCATGCCCGATATGAACGGCATCGAAGCCGCAATCAAGATCCGCGAGTTTCTACCCGGGTGCAAGATCCTGCTCTTCTCTGGACAAGCAGCCACCGCTGACCTGCTGGAGATGGCCCGCAATCAGGGACACGAATTCGAAATCCTGGCCAAACCCGTCCACCCGCAGGACCTGCTGGCGAAGCTGCGGGGATAAAACAGCTCCAAGCCGCAAGCTCCAAGGGTCTATTCACAATGTTCCCCCGAAGAACGGTTTGAGAATAGTCTTCAATTGTTCGTCCTCACGAGAATGCAAAGTGTTCATCGAGGAACATTTCGTTCAGGCTATTGTCTACAGTGACCTCAAAAACGCGACCAGGTCAGCCTTTTCCTGTTCGGAAAGATTCAGGTGAAAACGTACATCGTAAAAACTCACCACATCGGCGAGCGTAGCCGCGGAGCCATTGTGAAAATAGGGAGCGCGAGCGGCCAGGCCACGCAGAATGGGCCCTTTGGTTTTGCCGATGTCGGCGCACTTGCCGCTGATCATGGCCCTGCCGGGATCGGTTACACGAAATTTCTGCCCGGTTGCTTTGCAGACCAGCGTGTAGACAGGCAGGCCCCTGGTATCAAGCGGAGCAAGCGCAGGAAAGTCCGTGATGCCGATGTTGATTGGTAACGAGACCGAGTGGTCTCCGGCGTTGGGCGCATCGTGACACGTTGTGCATGTGCCCATGATCAGCGGTTGATTCAGGGCATCGTTGAGCCCTCCCACTCCCGTAATGGGAATAGGTAAGGTGTTGAAGAGCTTCTCGCCGCGCGCAACGGACTCACGTGCTTCTTCGCGTGGAATTGAATCAGGATCGGTCCAGTTCTTGAAGATGGTGAAGGCATTGGGATCGAAGGGCGCGCCGCTTGGGTCATGCCCGAGGACGTCATTAATCCCTATATGGAATGGTTGCGTGGAAAGGGCCTCGGGGCCTCCCTGGGCTCCATGCACATTGAGCTTGCCGGCGGCGTGATCGCGGCTCTGGGCCGTGAACAACGCCAGTTCAAACGATACCATCTGCGCCGCTTGCAGGTCGGTGGGAGCTACCGCTGCCTGAGCATGGCCCAAAGTAGCGTCTTTGGCCTGGGTCATGAGGTCCATATTGATGGACTGGCCGGGAGCGTTTTCGCGGCCATCCCACATCACCGTGCTGAGGAAGCCCAGGTTGGTCGAAGGCAGCGGCCGCCGGAACATGGCGAGCTGTTGCGGAGTGGTCTCAGGACAGTTGTGAGGGTCTTGAACTCGAGTGACCTCAAATTCGGCATTGTTGGGGACCGCCAGCGATATGCGAATCAGGCCTTTGTGAAGAAGCATGCTGTAGGCATGTTCACGCGCCTCTTCCGTTGAGACGTCGGCGCTGGGGCAATTGGCTCCATCCACTGGGCGGAAAATCGGGTCTTGACCGTCGCTTGCCTCGAAGCGTTCCCGGATGTGTTTGGGAGTGACTGTCCAGGCGTCTCCCGGCTGATGGCATGAAATGCACGCGCGTCCATTGGTTCCCAGGCTCTGGAAGAATGGATTGGTGGTGTCAACCGAGCCTGTCGTGCTGACGGTGCGAACTGCACCGGTGGGATCAGGAAAATCCTGCAAATTGGGGTCAAACGTACCAGCCAGTACTGCCATTGTGAATCCGAGGAAGGCTGCTACGCAGAGATACAAAGTCTTGCGCGACGTCACTATTTTGAACCGGGTCATTTCCTCTCCTTTGAGTGATCTGGCGGATAGTGCGCGGAGGGCAGCTTTCATAACAATAGCGACACCTTAAGATTGTCTTAAGTGATATGAATTTGTAACTGATAGCAAACAATGTGTTTGTTACTGAGGTTCCGCTACTCACTGACTGATCGGTATCTAGTTGGTGGCGGCAAAGCCCATCCATCAGGATCAATCAACGATACATAGACATGCTCCGGCATGAACCAACTCCCGTTCCTGCTTGTCCTCAGGTTCTAAGACCTCTGATACTGGCCAGCGCACGAAGTTACATTGACTCGGTGTTCTCCGGCCTTTAGAGTTGCTTCTCCTCCTCCAAACGGTGTCTGGCCGTTGCTCTCGTTTTTGACGGGAGAACTTGGAGAATCCCTTGCATTCATCCGCACGAAAGAAGTTGAGCCGGCTGGTTCAGGTAATGCTCCAGAGCCTTGCCTGGATCGTCATAGTGACCAGCGCAATGCCCGCTGGGGGCTCGCAGTCGGGAGCGGGCACATTCCTTTTTCTGCCTGCGGCCGGCTCCATCAGCGTGGGGCAAACGCTGCAGTTCACCGCTTATAAGGGATTTACATCCAGCGTCCGCAAAAATGCGGTGGCAATCAGCAACCATGTCCAATGGTTTTCTTCGAATGCGAATGTCGCAACGATCAGCAATACCGGACTGGCCACAGCTGTGGGCGCGGGAACAGTGAGCATCACCGCGGTTTCGGGACCATTTCATGCCACAACGCAGTTGACGGTGATGCCGGCTACGTTGATCTTGACTTCCGTGGCGGTCACATCCGCAAACGCGTCTATCCCCAAGGGGCGCACGCAGCAGTTCACGGCCATTGGGACCTACAGCGACAACAGCACTGCCAACATCACCAATTCGGTCCTGTGGACGTCTTCAAGCACCAGCGTTGCCACCATGAGTAACACCGGGCTCGCAGTCGGCAACGGTGTTGGCGGGCCCATCACCATCACTGCCCAGGATCCTTCGACCGGGGTCACGGGCACAGCGCCGCTCTCGGTGACGTCCGCAGTGCTGGCCTCGATCATGGTCTTCCCCAATGTATCGTCGCTGGTCGCGGGCGAGAGCCGGCAACTCTCTGCCATGGGAATTTACACCGATAACAGCACCGTCACTCTTACCAACTCGGTGAACTGGACCTCTGCCAACGGCGCTGTTGCCACCATCGGGTTGAACACAGGTACAGCTACGGCGGTAAGCCTGGGCGGTCCAATTACGATTACCGCCACCGATCCGGCAACTGCAATATCGGGTACAGCGCAGCTTGCGGTGCAGTACGCGGTGCTCACTTATCACAATGACATCGCGCGCACCGGCCAGAATGTTAACGAGACGCAGCTTACCCCGGCCAATGTAAACAAGACCCGCTTCGGCAGGCTATTTTCGCAGATCGTGGATGGTTACATTTACGCGCAGCCTCTCTATGTGCCGGGAAGAATAATACCTGGCAAAGGCGTCCATAACGTGGTTTACGTCGCCACCGAGCACGACAGCGTTTATGCCTTCGATGCCGATGACGGCAATACCCCCACTCTGTGGAAGACGAGCCTGATTCCGCCGGGCGGCAGCACTGTCAGCAGCGGCAGCGATGCGGGCTGCAGCGACCTGGTGCCGGAGATTGGAATCACCAGCACTCCCGTTATCGATCCCATTACGGGAACCTTGTATGTAGTGTCAAAAACCAAGGAGAGCGGAAAATTCTTCCAGCGCCTGCACGCGCTTGATATCTCGACCGGCGCGGAAAAATTTGGCGGACCGGTGATCATTCAGGCATCGGTGAGCGGCACTGGGGACGGCTCGAGCGGCGGGATGGTCAGCTTTAATGCGCTGCGCGAGCACAATCGCGCCGGTTTGCTGCTGCAGAACGGATTGGTGTACATCGGCTGGGCGTCACACTGCGACAACGGGCCCTACCACGGCTGGGTGATGGCCTACGACCCGGCAACGCTTGCCCAGGTCGCCGTTTTCAATACCTCTCCCAATACGGGACTAACAGGAATCTGGATGTCGGGAGGCGGCCTTGCGGGCGATGGCGCGAACGTATTTTTCGCCACCGGCAACGGCATTTTCAACGCCAGCACCGGAGGCAAAGAATACGGAGACAGCGTTCTTAGCCTCGGGCCTCCCGGCAGCGGAACTTTCCCGGTCATGACTTACTTCACTCCCTTCAACCAGAGCAACTTGAATGGCGGCGACGTAGACGTGGGTTCCGGAGGCGTTCTGCTGCTGCCGACCCAGAGCGGGCAGCATCCGCACGTGCTGGTGCAGGTGGGCAAAGAGGGCACAGTCTATCTGCTTGACCGCGACACCATGGGCGGCTACTGCTCCAGTTGCACCAACAGCGATACGCAAATCGTGCAGGAGCTGCGCGGCGCGGTGGGCGGAACGTGGGGCATGCCGGCCTTCTGGAACAACAACGTTTATTTCGGCGGGTCAGGCGACCGGGTCAAGGCATACTCGTTCAATGCGATGGGCAACGGACTGCTTTCTACGAGTTCGACTTCACGAAGTGGTTTTTCTCTCGGAACCTTTGGCCCCACACCCTCGGTGTCAGCCAATGGCAATACGAACGGCATCCTTTGGGCCATCCAGGCAAATGCACCCAATGCCGCAGTTCTTCATGCATTCGACGCGACTAATTTAGCCACTGAACTTTATAATTCGAGCCTCAATGCCGGCGACAGTCCCGGCGGTGCGGTGAAGTTCAGCGTGCCCACCATCGCCAACGGAAAAGTCTACGTGGGAACATCGTCACAGTTGTCGGTGTTTGGAGCGAAGTAGAGAGATCAGCAACTGTCGTGGTTCGCGATCCACATCGCTGGTGTTGGGATGTCGTCAGATTCTTCGCTTGCCCTCAGAATGACAATTTCGTGGAAAATGACCGGATGTGCTCGCGAGCGGTTGATGCGGTTTCCTCAATGCCTAATCGAAGCACTCGAAGTGCAGCTTGGCGTGAGCGATGAGTTTGACCGCTTCGAGCGTAGTTATGTCGAACTCATGGCACATCAGATCTAAGACTTCGCCCAGGGTGAGCAGATCATCGGCGTGCGCCAACTCGTTCATCTTCTCCTTCACAAATTGCTCGACCTGAGTTTGCGTCTTTCGCACTCTGGGCATCGTTGGTCTCCTTAAAGCTCCCGCCGGCCCTCCATGGCCTTCAGCATGGTGACTTCATCGGTGTACTCAATATCGCTGCCCACGGGGATGCCCATGGCGATACGCGTGATCTTGACCGGCAGATGGTCGCGCTTGATCTGCTGGGTGAGGTATACGGCGGTGGCCTCGCCTTCGACGGTAGGATTGGTGGCGAGAATTACCTCATCCACCTCGCTGCGCTCGAGGCGTTTGATAAGGTTATGAATGCGCAGGTGCTCGGGGCCGACTCCGTGGAGCGGCGAGATCGAGCCGTGCAGCACGTGATAGACGCCGTTAAAGTGACGTGTCTTCTCGATGGCGGCAATGTTGGTGGGTTCTTCCACCACGCACACCAGGCGCTGGTTGCGGGTGGGATTGCTGCAATAAACGCAGGGATCAACATCGGTAATGTTGTTGCACGCCGAGCACAGGCGCAGCTTTTCTTTCACATCGTGGATGGCCGCCGCCAGGGCGCTGGCATCATCCTCACTGGAGCGCAGGATATGAAAGGCCAGCCGCTGGGCGCTCTTGCTGCCGATGCCAGGCAGCTTTTTCAGTTCTTCAATGAGTCGAGCCATGGGCTCGGCAAACTTGGACATTCATCACCTTAGGATGCCACAGCGTTCGAATAGCTTTACTACACTTAATAAGACTCGGTCTTGTCATTCCGAGGAGCGCGCGCGACGAGGAATCCCTATAAACTGAAATACTTTCTGGGACCACAGAATGAGAATTCATCGGCACAATAAGGATTCCTCCGCTTCGCGTCGGAATGACAAGATCAGAACATTCCGCCTAAGCCCATGCCGCCAAGCATTCCGCCCAGCTTGGACTGCATGGCTTCGTCAACTTTTCTTCCGGCATCATTGACGGCGGCCGTGATCAGGTCTTGCAGCATCTCCAGATCGCCCGCCTTGACCGTCTCCGGGTCTATGGTCACGCGCAGGACCTGCTTTTGCCCGTTCATCTTGATGGTAACTGTGCCGCCGCCGGCGGAGCCATCCACCACCGTCTCGCGCATCTTCTCCTGCAAGGATTCGGCCTGCTGCTTGGCCTGCGCCAGCATCTCCTGTAATTGTTTGGGATTGAAGCCGCCCATGTCTGTCTCCAAGGACCTTAGTTTCTTTTCTCGCGGTGGTCGATCACCGTACGAATCTCGGCGGCAAACTTTTCCTGCACATGCCGCACCACAGGGTCATCAGCCGCACGGTTGCGCGCCGAGCCTGCCGGGCCGGAAGGCATCGTGCTTCTTGGCAATGGCGCCGTCCCCCCGTTGCTCTGGGCCGTGCTTTCCAGCTTTAACTTCAGCATCCGTCCCGCAGTTGAGCTGATTGCCGCGGCCACAAGACGGTTAGCATCATTGGTCATCGCCATTTCTAAAAATGTTGGCTTAGCGTTAACTTGAACAACCAGTTCGTTGCCGGCAATGCTCCACTGGCCTTCCTCCAGGTTCAAGGCCAGCGTTTGGTGTTTTTCTGCCAGTGCCTCGAGCACTGCGGCGCGAACGCGGCTAACCAATTCTTCGGCGGGTTGAGCAGGCGATTCGGAGACAGGCGCGGATGCAGGCTGCGGTTCGGTGGCAACAGATTCTATCGGTTGCGCTACTGCGATTGCAGCGGCAGCCAGGGCGCTCGATCCGGCAACCATCACCGGAGCGGTGGTTGCCATCTCGGGTCCGGTCTTGCGCACGCGGTCTTGCTCGAAGGGCGAAGGCCGTTCGGAGCGCGCGCCTCCGATTTCCTGACTGACATTTGAAGAGCTTGTGCGGCCCACTCCCTTTGGCAAAGGTGGAGCAGAGAGCGCCGGCTGAGCGCGATTCTCAGCCACGGCTCCGCTGAGCAGCTCTTCCAAAGGCAGCAGCCTTTGCGCATGCACCAGTTTCAGCAAGCCGAGTTCGAGGTGGAATCGCTGATCGGCTTTGTAGCTCACGTCGCCGTGGGTGCGCAGCATGATCTGCAGAAAGCGGGTGAGGTCTTCTTCAGAAAAAAGTTCGGCTGTGCGCGCCACGCGAGCGCGCTCATCCGACGAAATCTGCAGAAGGGAAGAGTCGCTGCCGGCAACCTTGGCCACCATGGCATTGCGCAAGAAGCGCACGACCTGCCGGGCGAAGTGCGTGGGGCTCTGGCCTTCGGTGACGAGTTTATCCACCAGCCGCAAGACCTCCTGGCTGGAGTTCGCGGCCACCGCCTGCATCATTTTTTCCAGCACCTCGCCGGGAACGGCGCCCACCAGTTGCTGTACCACGTCTCGAGTCAATGTGTCGCCGCAGCAGGCGATGGCCTGGTCCATGATGGAGAGCGCATCGCGCATAGAGCCGTCGCCGGCCTCGGCCAGCAGGGCAATGGCATCGCGGTCGGCCTTGATCTTTTCCTGTTCGGCGACGGCGGTGAGCTGGTTCACGATTTCGTCAAAGCGCACCGCATGAAAGCTGAAGTGCTGGCAGCGCGAGCGGATGGTCTGGGGAATATCCTCAGGCTGCGTGGTCGCCATCATGAAGACGATATGCGAAGGCGGTTCTTCCAGGGTCTTCAGCAGGGCGTTGAAGGCGGCATCGGTAATCTGGTGGGCCTCATCGAGAATGTAAATCTTGTAGCGGTCGTGCGCCGGACGATAGCGGGCTGCATCCCGCAGCTCGCGGATTTCGTCAATGCCACGATTGGTGGCGGCATCAATTTCAATGACGTCCACAGCGCCGCCGGAGCGTATTTCCGTGCAGGAGTCGCATTTGCCGCAGGGCTCAGCCTGGGGGCGATCTTCTTTTCCGCCGCGGCAGTTCAGGCACATGGCCAGGATGCGGGCAACAGTCGTCTTCCCGATGCCACGATGTCCGCTGAAGATATAGCCGTGGGCGATGCGCTGCTGTTCGATGGCATTTTTGAGGGTGCGCGTAACGTGCTCCTGCCCGATCACATCGGCAAATGTTTGCGGACGATACTTACGCGCTAAAACCTGGTAGGCCATTAAGGTTTGATTATACGAGAAGGCAGCAGCTAGAGCTTGTTTCAAAAATAGGTTTGTGTCAGGGCACGGATTGATAGCCTGCTCTGAGCGAAGCCGAAGGGTGCCGAAAAGAGCCCTAAAAAATAAGGGCTTTCAGCCCCTGAGGTCGATCTATAAATCATCTCGCGGCAGCTCGGTCGTCGGCCGTCAAAGCGCTGCCTGGTCCCCGGCGCTCTATATACGTTCAGGCATTAGAGCAATTGGCGGAAATGGCAGCCGAAGCCATTAAATTCGAGGATTTGCTGGAATGAAATATTGATGACATCACAAGCGTGTACCCTGGTTTTGAAAAGAGATATCAAACGGTTGGACTTCGAGGAATTGTCGCCTATCATTTGCTTGAGCTATGTCTGGTTGAGCTATGTCCGGCGTGAGACATATTGCGGGAACGTGAGAGGAGAGTTGGTGTCAGAAGAAATACTCATCGAGGCATGGGTTCCCCAACACCAGCTAAGGGGACTGCATGTCGTTTAATTTGAACAACTTAACCATGCATAGCCTAGCATGCAAGGGGGGTGGGGGATGCCTACTCACCCGGTTGAAAATAGAACAGGTACACAAATTCTAAAACGTTTTTAGAGGCATTATTGGAACGTGATAAAGAGAGACGGCGAGAAAAATGGGACTGAGAACTGAGAACCGCGAACTGCGAACTGAACTGAGAATTGCCGCTTTCGTTCTCGCCGGCGGGAAGAGTTCGCGCATGGGCGCTGATAAGGCTGCCCTGAAATTTCATGGCGCAACTTTGCTGGAGCGCGCCTTAGGAATAGCCACGCTGGCGGCAGATGAGGTTCATATCTGCGGTCCGCGGGGGAAGTTTGGTCCAGCAGCGATTGAAGACATTTTTCCTGACTGCGGACCTTTGGGCGGCATCCATGCGGCGCTGAGGTCATCAGCCTCGGAGTTGAACTTGGTTCTGGCTGTGGATCTGCCTTTTATGGAAGCCGATTTTCTGCGATTTTTGCTTCGCCAAGCAGAAACACAACCCCGAACCGAAACCGGCCTCTTGCTGGCCATCGTTCCCCGCGCCGCCGGAGGCTGGCAGCCGTTATGCGCGCTCTATCGCAAGCCGTTTGCGGAAGTTGCGCAGAAGGCGTTGCGCGAGAAGCGCTACAAGATCGATTCTCTGTTTGCGGAGGTCCCGGTTCATGCGGTTGAAGAAGCCGAGATACTTCAGGCTGGCTTTTCCTTGGGAATGTTCGATAATCTGAACACACGCGAAGAGTTTGAACTGGCGCAACGGAGAGCCAAATGAGGGCGCGACCCGAACCTTATATCGAGTTCAAGAACGTCACCAAGTCGTTTGGGTCGCACGTCGTCCTCGATGACGTCAGCTTCGACGTGCTGCCGGGAGAGACGGTCTTTATCCTGGGCCGCAGCGGCGTGGGCAAATCGGTTTCGCTGCACCACATCATGGGATTCCTCAAGCCCGATTCGGGGCGCGTAATCGTGGCCTACGAAGACATTACCGACTACACCGAAACCGAGATGGAAGCTATCCGCAAGAAAGTCACCATGGTCTTTCAGAACGGCGCCTTGTTCGATTCGCTCACCGTCGGCGAAAATGTCGCCTTCCCGCTGCGGGAACGCGGTGACCTCGATGAAGAGCAGACCTTTCAGATTGTGGATGGCCTGCTGGAGATGGTGGGGGTGAAAGGCATGCGCGACCTGCTGCCCTCCGATCTTTCCACTGGCATGAAACGCTCTGTGGCCATCGCCCGTGCTCTTGCCGCGCAGCCGGAGGCCATTCTCTATGACGAGCCGACGACCATGGTCGATCCGCTGATGGCGCAACTGTTGGGCGATTTGATCCAGAAGCTCAAACACCAGCTCAAACTGACCAGCATCGTGGTCACGCATGACATGCGCCTGGCGCAAAAGCTTGCCGACCGCGTGGTCTTTCTGCACGAAGGCAAGGCCATCTTCTTCGGGCCGCTTTCCGAGTGGGAGAGCAGTTCGCAGCCTGTGTTGCAGGAGTTCTTGAAGCTCGATGAGCTGCGGCCGCCGGTCTAAACTACAGCAGCGTTTTCATCAGAAAAACGCCTTCGTTTGAAAAAACTGTTCCCGGAAACACGTCTAGGTTAGACTGAGCGCTTACAATCAAATTAGAAATAATTTCACTTGGAGTGCAAATATGAATCCAACTTTGATCGGATTTGGGATTTTAATTCTCTTCGGCGTCGCAACAATTCTTAGCGGCCTTTTCACGGTGGATACGGCGCAAGCAGCGGTGATCCAGCGCTTCGGCAGGTTTGTACGCGTCGCTGGTCCGGGATTGAATTTCAAGTTGCCTTGGTTTGAGCAGGTGGCGGGCCGAGTCAACCTCCGCGTCCAGCAGTTCAGGGTCGAGGTGGAGACCAAAACTTTGGACAATGTTTTCGTCAAAGTCATGGTCTCGGTGCAGTACCAGGTGATCCAGGCCAAAGTTTACGCGGCATTTTACAAGCTGCAGTCTCCCGGCGATCAGATTACTTCGTACGTCTTCGATTCTGTGCGCTCCAATGTCCCCAAGATGAATCTGGACGACGTCTTCGAGAAGAAAGACGATGTAGCCGATGCGGTCAAGCGCGAACTCACCGCCGTGATGGATGACTTCGGTTACGCGATCATTAAAGCGCTGGTCACCGACGTGGATCCCGATTCCAAGGTCAAATCTGCCATGAATGACATTAATGCCGCGCAGCGGGAGCAGGTGGCATCGCAGGCGCGCGGCGAGGCGGAAAAGATCCTGAAGGTCAAGCAGGCAGAGGCCGAAGCCGAGAGCAAAGCGCTGCAGGGGAAGGGCATCGCCAATCAGCGCAAAGCCATCATCGACGGTCTGCGTGAATCCGTCGAGGCTTTCAAGCAAAGCATCGAAGGCGCGACGGCGAAAGACGTAATGGCGCTGGTGCTCATGACGCAGTATTTCGATACGCTCAAAGAGATCGGCGCCCAGGACAAGAGCATCACCATCTTCATGCCCAACTCGCCCGGCGCCATGAACGAATACCTGCAGCAGATCATGAGTGTCGTAACCGGCAACACGGTCTCAGAGAAGAGCAAGTCGGCGTCAGCGGGTTAAGCGGCGATCTAATTGCTTTGAGCACGCGTTCTCGCGCATGTTATTTCAGCGCCAGGATTTTCGGCAGAACTTCGCCTGCTTTTCCCCAGAAGTTTTCATCGAAATAGCGGCGATTGGCCGGCTCCTCAGGGCCGATGTAGTAGCTTCTGGTTCCGTGCCGGCCTTTTACCTGGGCGGCAAATCCTGCCGCCGGATGCACCACGCCCGAGCTGCCAATGCAGATGAAAATTGTGCAATGGTCGAGTGCCGCCCCAATTTCCTCGAGATGATAGGGAACTTCGCCAAACCAGCAGATATGAGGGCGTATACGCCCGCCGCACTGGCAGATTGGTACTGATTCCAGTGTGGGATAAGAGTTTCGGTCGTCAAAGGGTGGTTGTCTGCACGCGGCGCGCTCGCAGCGGCTTTGCATCAGTCTTCCATGCATATGGCAGACGTTGTTGCACCCAGCCTGCTCGAGCAGCGAATCCACATTTTGCGTGCAGTGAAAGAGCCGCTCTCCTAAAGTTTGTTCAAGCTGCGCCAAGGCAAGGTGGGCGGGGTTCGGTTTGCATTGCGCTGCGACCTCGCGCCGCCAGGAATAGAATTCCCACACAAGCCGTGGATCATTTCTCCACGCGACCGGCGAAGCCACTTCTTCAATACGGAAATTGCGCCACAATCCATCCGAGCCGCGGAATGTAGGAATGCCGCTCTCTGCGCTCAAACCAGCGCCGGTCAGGATAAATACACGGTCTTCGGGACGGATGTGGATCATGAGTTGGGCACTCTGTTCATCCGCGCAGCGTTCGCTATGCAGTCGCCGGCACGACAAATCGATTCGAACCTTTTTAGAAGCCTTCGTCCATCAAGCGCTCCATCGTAATAGAGGATGAACCCGGCCTTTCGAGCGCCATTTTTTCCGTATATTTCGCCAGCACGTCCACTTCAACATTGAGCGGCGCCCCAGGCTGAAGAGAGTGCAGGTTGGTCGCCTTGTAAGTATGTGCCCTCGACGGTAATCGAACCCTTTTCCACGACATAGCGTGTGAGTTCCTGGGGAATGCTGATCTGCAGCCAATAGTCGTCGCTGTTCTTGAGTTGTTCCAGTGACAGCAGCTTTCCAGTGCCATCCACGTGGCCCTGCACAATGTGCCCGCCCAGGCGCGAGCCTGCTTTCATGGGAAGTTCAACGTTGACGAGAGCGCCTTTAGAAATGCAGGCGAGCGCGGTGCGAGCCAGGGTCTCAGGAGAAAGATCAGCGCTGAAGGACTTGCCGGCGGCAATCTTCACCGCAGTCAAGCAGACACCGCTTACCGCAACGCTGTCGCCCAGCTTCAGTTCGCTGCTTGCGCGTGCGGCCGCCACCATGATGCGCCCTGCGTTATTGCCCAGGACGATCGCAGCAACCTGTCCGACTTCTTCAATGAGTCCTGTGAACATATACAGCGCTCGAAAAGCTGCTAGTAGCCCTCTTCCATTGGCTCTAGGTTGGCCACCAGGCCGAAATCGTAAGGATCGCGTATGTAACCTTCGACCGCGAAGTCCTCTCCGAAATGATGGATGGTGACGCGCCGCACGTAGGCGGCCTCGCCCATATGGCGAAAGCCTGCGCCCCGGGCAAAGGGCACCGATCCCATGCCGGCAAGGATCTTTGGCGCGTAGTAGAGAAACACTTTATCCACCACGCCAGCGGCCAACGCCGCCCAGTTCACCAGCGCGCCTCCTTCGATCAGCAGGCTGGTGATCTGCATCTGGGCCAGGCGCGCCATCATGCTACGCATATCAGGGCGCCCATCTGCGGATGCGGCTCCCGTTTCGGGAAGAATAGGAGCGCCGGTACCAGTACGGCGGCGTGACGGCATGTGCATAATCTTGTGCGAGACCTCTGCGGGCGGAGATACGTGGGCAACGGCGACCTGCTCCACGCGAATGCCGCGCGCCTCAAACTCGCGCTTCTTTTTCTCTTCGGCAAAAGAACATAAAACCAAGAGGTCATCGTGCACTGTTTTAACTACGCGCGATTCCAGCGGCAACCGCAGGCGTGAATCCACAATCACGCGTAACAGCGGCCGCCGCCGCGGCCTTCCTGAGCGATCAGTGAGCAAGGGGTCATCGGCAATAATCGTACCCACCCCCACCATCAGGGCATCGCTCGCGTGGCGCAGCTCCTGCACATGGGCGCGCGCGGTCTCGCTGGTGATCCATCCGCCGGTTGGTCCTCCTGACCCTCCTGATCCTAAAGCCGCACCTGACTGGACTGGCGGCGGCGCGATCTTGCCGTCAAGCGTCATTCCGGCCTTCAATGTGACCAGCGGCTCATGCCAGCGCATATATTTCGCGAATGATTCATTCAGCTTGCGGGCTTCATCTTGCAATACGCCCTCGATCACTTCTATGCCTGCGGCTTTGGATCGCGCATGGCCGTGACCACGCGTTTTACTCCAGAGGCGGTAATCGCCTCTGTACAGGGGCCGGTGCGTCCCTGGTGGCAGCAAGGCTCCAGGTTCAGATAGAGAGTCGCTTCTTTCAAGGAAGCGCCTTTGCCCTGGGCTTGCTCAAGCGCAATTACCTTAGCATGCTTGATGCGTTCGTAGGTGTGAAATCCGCTGCCTAGGATTTTTCCATTGGGGTCAACAACAAGGGCCCCCACGTATGGATTCGGCGCGGCCAGCCCTACGCCCAGGCGCGCCAGTTCGAGTGCCTGGCGCATGAAGTCGCGATGTCGTTCTTCATGGTTCAGATCGGTAGGTCCTCTTTCAAGCGATGAAGGGTTAAAACTTTTCCACGTCTCTGCGAGGGGTTTTTTAAAATCCGTATCCATCTGTGTTAATCCGTGGCCAAGAATTTACGATCGTGCCAACGGTCATTCAAACAATGAGTTCACAAACGCCTCTGCGTCAAATGGCAATAGATCGCTTGCTTTTTCTCCTACTCCTACGTAGCGCACCGGCAGCTTCAGCTCGCGGCTGATGGCGACAACCACGCCACCCTTGGCGGTGCCATCGAGCTTGGAGAGCACGATGCCAGTCACGCCGGCCGACTGCGTAAACTGCCGCGCCTGCTGCAGACCGTTTTGTCCGGTGGTTGCATCCATCACCAGAAGGACCTCATGCGGTGCTCCCGGAATAATACGCTCGGCAGTACGCTTCATCTTTTCCAGCTCGGCCATGAGATTTGACTTGGTGTGCAGGCGGCCGGCGGTATCAACAATCACGTAATCCGTCGTGTGTGCTTTGGCCGATTGCAGAGCATCGAAGAGCACAGCCGAAGGATCGCCTCCGGGTTTGGTCTTAATAACGTCAGTGCGGGTGCGTTCGCCCCAGATTTCCAGTTGCTCGATAGCGGCGGCGCGGAAGGTATCTGCGGCGCACAGCAACACTGACTTTCCCTCGCTGCCCAGCAGATTTGCCAGCTTTCCTATGGTGGTGGTCTTGCCGGTGCCGTTCACTCCCACCACCAGAATCACCTCCGGTGGCTCGGTATCCCTGGCCGGCGCCACCGCCATGTTCAAAATGGCCAGCAGTTCCTGTTTGAGCAGCCGCTTGAGCTCAGCCACGTTGCCAATCTGCTTGCGGTCAGCCTGGGCACGCAGCTTTTCCAGTACTTCGTGGGTTGTCGCCGTTCCCAGATCGGCGGCGATGAGAGTGGCCTCAAGATCGTCGAGGGTTTCGCGGTCAATTTCCTTACCGAAGGAAACGATATCGTCAATGCGTTCGCTGAGGCTCTCTCGCGTGCGCGTGACGGCCTGCTTCATTCGCTCCAAGAAGCCGGGCTTGGCTGCCTGTTCCTTCTCTTTTTCCTTGCTGCCAAATAGTGTAAGCACCATAAATGTCTGCCGAAAATTCCATTATACGGTGCGCGCCGGTATACCTGTTCCAATCGGGGAGCGTGCAGTGGACGGTTAGCGAAAGATACGAGTTGCTGAAAGAACGACTGGATCAATCTCCCGCGACGGGTGGAGCGGCAACGGCAACGGCAACGGCGTCGACATCTCCGCCAGCGGCAGCGGCAACTTCTTCGCCGGTGACGGTGGCGGCGCGATGCATGCGCAAGACTCCGCGTTCAAAGACGGCGGTCAGGGCAGCGACCACGCGCGGATCAAACTTCGTGGCCGCCAGCGAGTTGATGATGCGTATTACGTACTCCGGATCCATCGCTGCCTGGTAAGGACGGTTCGTGGTCATGGCATCAAAGGTATCGCCCACCATGATGATGCGCGGCATCAATGTGAGCTGGTCACCCTTGTATCCGTGAGGATAGCCGCGGCCATCGAGGGATTCGTGGTGCAATTCGATTCCCGGAATCATTTCGCGCAGCGCTGCTACCGGCCGCAGGATGCTGGCGCCCTTGCTGGTGTGTGTCTTCATGACCTCGAACTCGTCAGGAGTGAGCGCGCCCGGCTTTTTCAGAATGCGGTCTTCAATGCCGATCTTGCCTACATCGTGCAATTGCGCCGAGATGCGGATTTTTTCAATCTCTTCTTTGCTCAACCCCAGTTCAGTAGCCAAAATCACGGAATAGCGCGTAACCCGGTCGGAGTGGCCCTTGGTATATGGGTCCTTTTCGTCGACCGCGCCGGCCAGCATCTGGATGGAACTCATGAACAGCGAGCGGTTCTCCTCAGCAGCGTGCTTCAGGTCAAAGACCAGACGCTCCAAGTCGGCGCTCATGGTGTTGAAGGTGGTGGCCAGCTCGCCGATTTCCGTGCGGCTCTTCAGGCGGACGCGCTTGGAAAAGTCTCCCTTGGCGATGGCGCGGCTGGAGTCGGTCAACGTTTTTACCGGATTGCTAATGCCGCGGGCGGCAAAGATGCTGATTAGAACAACGATCAAGGCAGCCAGAGAGGCCCACAAACGGGATTTGCTCTGCATTTCAGCAACGCCCTGATAGGCGTCGCGCTGCGTCTTGTGCGCGATTACCGCCCATCCAAGCGAGGGAACCCGACTGTAGCTCCCCAGCATGTAAACTTTTACATTGTTGCGCGTCACGGAAAATTCCATGGTATCCGTAACGCTTGCTTTGCTGCCTTGGCTGACAAATTTCTTGACGATGGCGAAGTTCGTCATATCTTGCCCGGTCGCGTAAGAGGGATCTGTGCCTGCGACCAGGCGTCCCTGGCCATCTACCACATAAATGCTTAATCCACCCTTGGAATCGTCGCGCAAACGGTTCAGCAGTGGTTGCTGGTCAACAATGACACCAATCATGCCGATGAAGCGGTCTTCCACCATGATGGGCGAGCTAACCAGAGTCACAGTATGGCTCTCTTTGCCGGAGCCAATCTGCATGACGGGACCCGTGTAGTATCGTCCTTCGCTGGCAGCGGCGTAGGCGTGCTCCAGTTCGCGGCGCATGAAGTCATCGAGCTGAATATTGCCGGCGGTGATGCCCTTAGATTCGGAGCTAATGAGGGTGGCATAGGGAATGTTGTCAGAGGTGGAAACGAACTTTTCGAGCAGCGCGCGCAATTCCGGCGTATGCAGTTGATCGCCCTTTAGTTCGCCGCCGCTGGCCACGGTAATGGCGGAAGCCAGATTGCCCATCATGGTGAGCAGACTACTTTGGCGTTGCGCCAATTCTTCGCCCACAGAGCGTGTAAGGGTATTTTGCAGCAGCATCTCGTTGGTCTGCAGGCGGCCGGTTTCATCGCCCACCACGGTGTTGCTGTACCACAGCAGCGGGCCGACGCTGACCGCGATCAATACGCCGAAAATGAGATAAAGAATCGGTATGCGCTTAGGCATAGCTATATTCAGGGGAGATGATTGCGAATTCTATCGCGGAATTGCGCCAAAGTGGGAACTTTTGGTGGGCCTGGCAGGTATCGAAGGTACACTATTCGACCTTTCCCGGCCGTGTCATAAGCTCACGAATCGCATCGCGGGGGGCCTTGCCGTCATGCAGAATGGCGTGCATCTGCTCGGTAATGGGCATTTCAACGCTGAATTTTTGCGCCAGTCCCATGGCGGCGTTGGTGGTGTGCACGCCCTCGGCGACCATGCCGTGCATGCCGGCAATGATCTCTGGCAGTTTGCGTCCCTTGCCCAGTTCCACGCCTACGGTGCGGTTGCGGGAGAGGCCCCCGGTGCAGGTAAGCACCAAGTCACCCATACCGGCCAGGCCGGCCAAGGTCTCGCGTTTTGCGCCGCAAGCCACGGCCAGCCGCGTGACCTCGGCGAGTCCACGGGTGATGAGGGCAGCCACGGTGTTGTGTCCAAGCTGCAGGCCATCCAGCGCACCGCCTAACTCCACCCCAATCACATCATCGTTGGTGTAGACACGAAAGGCGGGATCGCTGAATTCGCTCTGGATGAGGGCCGCGAGTGAGGAATCCTGGGAAGCGGCAGTGATAGCGGTGGGGTCGCCGCGAGCAACTTCTTGCGCAAAGGTGGGGCCGCTCAGGGCGGCAATGGCGGGGGTGAACCCGGCAGAGTTGGAAACCACGTGCGCGATGACCTCGCTCATACGCAGCAGAGTCCCTTCTTCGACACCTTTGGTGGCGCTCACGACGATCATGCCACTGCGGAGTTGCGGCGCCATCTGCTCGAAGATACGGCGGGCATGGTGCGAGGGCACAACATTAACCACGATTGCGGCGTTCTGCAAGGCACAGTCGAGGTCATTAGTCACGCTGACCGATGGGGGAATCTGCTGTCCGGGAAGAAAGAGATCGTTGCAGCGGCGAGAGGTTATGGAGTCGCACACTTCTTTCTCCCGCGCCCACAGGCGAAGGCGGCGCTTGCCTTTGCGTCCTAATACGATAGAGAGCGCCGTTCCCCAGGCACCTGCGCCGATAATTGCGATGTCAGACATTTGGTTGGAGGTCCTTAGTCTTCAGCGGTTATGGCTGCGGCTTTTTTCCTGCCGAATTTGTTTTCTGTGCCGTTGAAGAGCCGGCGAATATTCTCATGGTGCTTCACAATGATGAGAATCGATATGACAACTGAAGCCAGCAGCACCGGCTTCGTGTTCCAAGAGGCGGACCTCAGCAAGGCATAGGCAAAAAGGGGAAAACAGGCGGTTGCCAGGATTGAAGCCAACGATACATACCGCGTGACGACAAGAACGACCAGGAAAACCAAGAGCGATAAGCCCACTGCCTGCGGGCAAAGAACAAGAAATACCCCGGTTGCCGTGGCCACTCCCTTGCCGCCGCGAAAGCCCAGCCACACGGGAAAGATATGTCCGGCGACAGCAAAGAGCGCCGCCAGTGAAATCAGCACGGCTCCGCCGGTGACATCGGCGTTATAAGAGATAAGGATATAACGGCCTATGAACCAAACTGGAAGAAACCCCTTGAGAGCGTCCAATACCAGCGTTGCTATTCCCAGGCCAGGAGCGGTACGCGCCACGTTCGTGGCACCGATATTGCCGCTGCCGGTTGCGCGGATGTCCTGCTTCTTGAATAAGCGGACGAGAATATAGCCAAACGGGATTGACCCAATCAGATAGGCAACTGCCGGTACGATGATGTAATTCATCCGCATAAGCAAAATCGTGAACCGCGCCCTTCAGGTGCCGCAGAAAAAATCTTTTCTATGGCGCTTCGCTTTCATCTGAAGGCTTCGCCCTCGCTCTTGGTTCGCGCGGGACAGCGCTCACAAGGAGCTCACCCGGCTGCGCGCATGCCCCTCGGCGCACCGGGCAGGCTACGGCACGGTCGAAAACGCATTCGAGCTTCCCAGCAGGCGTCGTCCCTTGCGGGACTGTGATCATTCTTGGCAGCGACCCAAGCGCTGGAAGCGCTGGGCTATAATACGCCGCCCCTGCCGGGGGCTGAGTCAAAAGCTAGTCGACCGTTTTCATCACCCTGGGTGAGCTGCAGGCTCATCTACGGACAGCGAGGAATTGTTATTTTCCAGCGACATACGGCACAGCTAAAGCTGTGCCCTTCCGAAGGATGATGCGCCCTGCCAGCCCCTCCCCCTTCAATACTTTGATACCACATTCATGCATAAGGGTTATTGCAGCTCAAATCCTGCCAGCCTGGTGTAGACCGCTCCGCTGGGAGCGGTCTTGCTCTGATACAAGAAGAACTGGCGAGCGGTCATTGTACCGAACTCCGGCGGCGACGGCGCTATCTTGGCTAATTGCTGCTGGAGCCGTTGAAATTTCTTGTTCGGTCCGTCTGAGCTTTGCCGGCGCGGAGCACCGGAGCCGCTGCGGGCCAGCGTGAGGTGTGGGGTGAAGGCGCGATCTTCTTTTTCAATGCCCAGGGGAAGCAAAACTTCATCCAGGCGCCGGGCAAGCTGGGCGAGATGCTCATCAGCTTCCACGCCCACCCAGAAGACCCGGGGAGATCTGGGAGTAGGGAAGAAGCCGGTGCCACGAAAGCTGATTTGACTCCGGACCGCCTGAATCTGGCCCAGTTTTTCTTGGATGGCTTCGAATTGTTCGGTTTGTCCGATGAATTTCAAGGTGATGTGCAAAAAAGCAGGCGAGAGCCAGCGCACGCCGGGAGCAAACTCGCGCACACCATCCATAAAACGCAGAATGCGCTGGCGGATGGCGTCGTCGAGATCGATGGCGATGAAGAGACGCATTTTTTCAGCAGTCAACACTCAGCGTTCAGCCAATTCGGCTTCTCTCCCATCCTGGCATCTTCTATTGCAGCACATTTGTAGGCCTCTCAATTCCCGGATTGTTAGACGGCGCTTCCTGGTTGAATGCTGAGTGCTGACTGCTCTTCCGAGTGCTGATTACCGAGTGCTCATTTCTTCAGTGCTGGACTCTCATATGAGTCTTCTTCTCACCATATCGAGCGCCTGCTGGCTGGCGGCCCAGCGGATGCGTTCGCGGTCGCCGGGAAAGATTTTTTTCACCACATCAGTTTTCTTGCCATCGGTAAGGGCGTGGAACGCGAGGCCCACGGGTTTATCTTCTGTTCCGCCCTTGGGGCCGGCGATGCCGGTGACGGCCAGACCATAGGTGGACTTGCACTGCTTGCGGATTCCCTCGGCCATGGCAATGGCCACCTCGCGGCTGACGGCGCCGTGCTCAGCAATCAGGAGCGGAGGCACGCAACTGAAGCTGGTTTTGAGGTCATTGGAATAGACAATCGCGCCACCGACAAAGGAGCGCGAGCTGCCGCTGAGTGAA
>QIAW01000002.1:16044-20291 GCA_003225655.1 Acidobacteriota bacterium | reverse complement strand
GAGCCCTACGTGCAGCAGGCGGCAGAGTGGCTGCGCATGTTCCAGAACCCCGATGGCGGATGGGGTGAGAGCTGCGACTCCTATGATGATGCCGCTCTGAAGGGTGTAGGTGCGAGTACACCATCGCAGACGGCCTGGGCTGTCATAGGGCTTCTCGCTGCCGGGGATACACGCAGCGAATCCGTGGCCCGCGGCATCGCATATTTATTGAGGACACAGAAAAAAGACGGCTCCTGGGATGAGCCCCAGTACACCGGGACCGGGTTTCCCCGGGTCTTTTACCTGGCGTACCACCTCTATCGGACTTATTTTCCCATGCTCGCGCTGGCTACCTACGCGCGGGTCTTTGGCAATATCGAGAACCCCCGCAAGGTGGTGCGTACGGTTGTGCGGGTAGAAAAATTTTAGATTGTTGTATTGTTTAGATTGTTGTATTGAAGGGGCACGGCTTCAGCCGTGCCGACAAGACCACATAAAGAACAGGGGCTTTAGCCCCTGAGGTTTGTTGGAGAGGAGCTCGAGTGCCCGTACCAGTTTCGCAGATGTGGACCGTGGCAACCTACGTCCTGAAGCAGAAGCTTGCCGGCCGTAAGCGCTATCCGCTGGTTCTGATGCTGGAACCGCTCTTTCGCTGCAACCTGGCCTGTGCGGGCTGCGGCAAGATCCAGTATCCGGCGCACATCCTGAAAAAGAACCTCACGCCAGAGCAGTGCTTCCGCGCCGTGGAGGAGTGCGGCACGCCCATGGTCAGCATTCCCGGGGGCGAACCGCTCATGCATCCTCAGATTGGCGAGATCGTCGAGGGGCTGGTGGCACGCAAGAAATACATCTATCTTTGCACCAACGCGCTGCTGCTCAAGGAAAAACTCGACCTCTTTAAGCCCAGCAAATATCTCACTTTTTCCGTCCATCTCGACGGCGAGCGCGAGCACCATGATTTTTCCGTGTGCCGCGAAGGCGGATACGACGTTGCCGTGGAGGCCATCAAAGAGGCCCTGAATCGTGGCTTCCGCGTGACCACCAACACCACACAGTTTGACGGCGCCGATGCTAACAGCGTGCGCGCCTTCTTTGATGAAGCCATGGACCTCGGGGTCGAAGGCATGATGCTTTCGCCCGGCTACTCTTACGACAAGGCACCCGACCAGAAGCACTTTCTCGGACGCGCCCGCACGCGCCGCCTCTTCCGCGCGATGGGCAAGCGGCACTATACCTGCACCCCCTGGGGAATGCCGACCTATAACATCTTTGGCTGGCAGAAGCCCTGCTATCTGTTGCAGGATGGATACGCCGATACCTTCCAGGAGCTGATCGAAACCACCGAGTGGCACGAGTACGGTACCGAATCGGGAAATCCCAAGTGCGCCAACTGCATGGTGCACAGCGGCTACGAGGCCTCGGCGGTCAACTATACCTTCAGTTCATTCAAAGGTTTTCTTGAAACCGTGAAAGCCACACTCTTCCAAGGCTACCCGGATGAATCTGCGCGCAAGCTGTTGGATGAAACCGCGCGCCCCGTGCATGCCCACAATCCGTTGGTGCAGATCAATAAGGAAGAGACCGAACTTGAGGAGACCAGGGCATGAGCGGTGCTCCAGAAGCCGAAACCAAGAGCGAAAAGCCTGTGACCGGGCCGGTCAGCAATCCGGATGCGCTCGAGGTCGCTCCTGGCACGGCCCACGAGAAGCTCGAAGGCTGGATTCCTGAGCTGGCAAGCGACGCCGAAATACGCGAGGCGCTGGAAAAGGCATTTGACTATCGCGGCGATGTCTCGATTACCCTGAAGAACGGCAGCAAGATCGAGGGTTACATCTTCGATCGGCGTTCCGGCCAGACTCTTGCCGATTCCCGCGTGCGGCTTTTTCCCGCGGGCTCGGACGAAAAACTTAGTATTGCGTATGCCGATATTGCCGCCCTGGCCTTCAGCGGCCGCGACACCGCCGCGGGACGAAGCTGGGAGGCCTGGGTCCGCAAGTACTGGGAAAAGCGCGCCGCCGGCGAGAAAAACATCGGCATCGAAGCGGAAAAACTCGACTAAATTGAGCTGCCCCCTGTTGGTATCTCCGTGCTGTATTTTATTTTCCTGAGCTTGCCGAAGGGACCCCGAAAGCGCCTCATTTGCCTATGCAGTATCAAGGCATTTCCTGAAGAATCGTGGTAGAAATCCCTACACGAGTGAACTCAGACGCCACATGGCGAAAACTTCTATGAAAGCCTTTGTCACTGGAGCCACCGGATTTGTCGGCAGCCACGTTGCTCGCCTCTTGGAGGTGCAAGGCGCGGATTTGCGCTTGCTCACCCGCTCCTCCAGCCGCACGGAAAATATTGATGCACTCAAGGCTGAGCGCGTCATCGGCGATCTCACCGATCCCGAGTCGCTCAAAAAAGGTATGCAAGGTTGTGAATTCGTCTTTCACGTGGCCGCCGATTATCGCCTGTGGGTCCGCGATCCGGAGCAGATGTATCGCGCCAACGTCGAGGGCACTCGTGCCATTCTTCGCGCGGCGCAGGAAGCGGGCGTGCGCCGGGTGGTGTATACCAGTTCGGTAGCGACCATGGGTATCACGGGTAACGGGGAACCCTGCAACGAAGGTTCACCTGTGGCGCTGCTCAATATGATCGGTCACTACAAGCGTTCCAAATTCATGGCCGAGCAGGTGGTGCTCGAGGCCGGACGCAGCGGCGCCAATGTGGTACTGGTGAACCCCACCACGCCCATCGGAGAGCAGGATATCAAGCCCACTCCTACAGGCAGGATCATCGTTGATTTTCTGAACCGGCAGTTCCCGGCCTACGTGGATACCGGCCTCAACCTGGTGGACGTGACCGAGTGCGCACGCGCTCACATCAGCGCCGCGGAGAGGGCCAAGCCGGGCGAGCGATACATCATTGGCGGCGAAAACCTGACGCTGAAGCAGATTCTTGACAAGCTGGCCGCCATCACCGGATTCCCTGCGCCCACTATAAAAGTTCCGCATATGGTCGCCATGGGTTTTGCTGTTTGCGACCAGGTATTCACTGGGTTGCTGCTGCGCAAAGAGCCGCGCGCCACCATCGATGCAGCCTCCTCGGCCAAAGCCGAGCGCGAATTAGAATATAAAGTAGTTCCTGTAGATAATTCGCTGCGCCGCGCGGTGGAGTGGTTCAAGGGGCACGGATATGTCCGTGCCTGAAACCTCCCGCCTCCTGCCGTCTCCCCTCGCAATCATCGCCGCCCTGGAACGGGAAATTGCTCCCGTGATACGCGGCTGGAAGCATCGCGATATTGAGCATGCCGGCAGGAAGCTTCGTTTCTATGAATCTGTAAAAACCGTGGAATCTGAAAAAGCCGTGCTGGGGTGCGGTGGAATCGGTGCACGGGCTGCGCGTTTGGCCGCCGAAGCTGCGATAAAAACCTATCAGCCCCAGGGACTCGTCTCGGCCGGACTCGCGGGAAGCCTGGTCCCTGGAATGAGAGTCGGCGAGGCATTCTTCGCGTCGCAAGTAATCGACGCTGCAAGTGATAAGTCATATCCCGCTCGTTCCGGAACCAGCACGCTCGTGACCGCCGCCAAAATTTCGGGATTAGAAGCGAAGCGCGCCTTGGCCCAACGCTATTCGGCCCATGCCGTTGATATGGAAGCTGCCGCCGTGGCCGAAGTGGCTGCCCAGGCGGGACTGGATTTCTTTGCGGTGAAGGCAATTTCCGACGAGCTGGAATTTCCCATGCCGCCCATGGACCAGTTCATAGATGCAGCGGGAGATTTCGCCACTGCAAAATTCGTGCTCCATACTGCCATCCGGCCTGGAATGTGGTCTACAGTATTCCGCCTGGCGCGCAACAGCAGCCAGGCGGCCGAGGCCCTGGCAAAGCTCCTGCAGCACCTGATTGAGAACCAGGATTTACCCGCGAACGCGATAAAATCAGAGATAGGGTCAATCAAACCGTAATTATGGCGACTGCAATTCAAACCGGCGCCACGGTCCTGGGTAAGATACCTGCGACCATGCAGGCTGCTGTCTATCATGGCAAGGACGACGTCCGCCTGGAAACCGTTCCCGTGCCCGCCATCGGACGCGGCGAGTTGCTCATCCGCGTCCATACTTGCGGCATCTGCGGCACCGATCTCAAAAAAATCAGCACTGGTTCGCATTCCGCTCCCCGCATCTTTGGCCACGAAACCTCTGGCATGATTGTTGCGGTAGGCGAGGGAATTACGAACTATTCGCTGGGCGAGCGCGTGATGGTCTTTCATCACATCCCCTGC
>QIAW01000002.1:0-15948 GCA_003225655.1 Acidobacteriota bacterium | reverse complement strand
TCAGCTACGAGCAGGCGGCTTTTATCGAGCCTATCAACACCTGCCAGAAGGGTATTGAAACCTTGCGCCTCGAAGCTGGTGAAACGGTCCTGGTCATCGGGCAGGGGCCCATCGGCATGATGCTGGCCAAGTTGGCCCAGGCTGCCGGCGCCCGCATCTTCGCCTCCGATATGTACGCGCAGCGGCTCGCTGTCTCCCGCAGCTTCGGTATCACGAATGTCATTGATGCATCCAAAGAGGACGCAACCCAGCGCATCCGCGAGGCCACCGATGGCCGTGGCGCTGACGCGGTGATTGTCGCGGTTGCCGGCAATGCTCTCGTTCAGGTGGCGCTCGATGCTACACGTCCAGGAGGGCGGGTGCTTCTGTTTGCCCAGACTACTCGTAGCCAGGCCACCATGGATCCCTCCGCCGTGTGCATGGACGAGAAATTTCTCCTGGGCTCTTACAGCGCTTCCATCGATCTGCAAAAAGAATCTGAACGTTTCGTCTTCAGCGGTGATATGGATATGACCCACCTTGTCACTCACCGCTTTCCCTTGGAGCAGGCTGTGGAAGCAAGCAAGCTGGCCATGCATCCGCAGCCCGACTCGCTGAAAATTGTCATCACTCCTGGCATGAGCTGGGAAGGGAAGCAGAGCAACGGAGGCGGATCCTGAGCGCGAACTCCAAGACGGCTTCTAACGGCACCATGACAGCCGCGGTCCTCTACGGCAAAGAGGATATCAAGATCGAGCAAGTTCCCATTCCGACTTTGGGCGAAGGCGAAATTTTGGTGAAGGTGCATGCCGCACTCACCTGCGGCACCGATCTCAAGGTTTATCGTCGCGGCTATCATGCCAGGATGATTATCCCTCCAGCGCTCTTCGGACACGAGTTGGCCGGAGAGATTGCCGAGGTAGGCCCCGGCATCAACAAGTTCCGCAAAGGCATGCGCGTCGCAGCAGCCAACTCCGCCCCATGCGGCGCGTGCTTTTACTGCAAGCGCGGACAAGAGAACCTGTGTGACGATCTCCTCTTCAATAATGGCGCCTATGCGGAATACATACGCATTCCAAAGCGCATCGTAGAAAAAAACACTCTTGTTATCCCTGACAAGGTGAGCTTTGAAGAGGCTGCCATGGTCGAGCCTCTGGCGTGTGTTTTGCTTGGCTTGAATGAGAGCAATGTTCGCCCAGGCGATAACGTCGTAGTCATCGGCGGCGGGCCTATTGGACTTATGTTTATCCAGGTCGCCAAGGCCAAAGGGTGCCGCGTCATTAGCGTGGTCAAACGCGATGAGCAAATCGAGACCGCCCACCGGTTCGGCGCTAATGATGTGGTGCAAATTGTCCCGGAGCAAGCTGCCCAGCAACCAGCCACGATAGCCGCCATACACAAGCTCACGCAAAATCTGGGAGCAGATGTGGTGATTGAAGCCGTGGGCCGTCCTGAAGCCTGGCAGTGGTCGCTGGATATGGTGCGCAAGGGCGGCACCGTGCAATTCTTCGGCGGATGCGCCGCCGGCACCAGGGTGGAACTCGATACCAACCGTATCCATTATTCGGCGTTACGGATGCTGGCGACCTTTCATCACACGCCCCAGGCGATACGCGAGGCCTTTGCCCTCATCGGCGAAAATAAGGTCAGGCCAACGGATTACATCACCGGCCGAGCGCCATTGACTGAGCTGCAGCAGGTATTTCGTCATATGATGGAGCGGACCAGCGACGGCAAGAGCGACATCAAGACCGCCATCGTGCCGGGAAACTGATTAGGGAATTGATGAATGTCAGCCACCAGGCATAACGCGCAACTTGCACCTCCAAATCGCGTAAGGTTGCATCGGTCCTGCGGGCTGTGCCAGGAAAATTGACCTGATCCTATGGCGAACTCTCCCACCAGCGCGCCTGAGACGCAGCTTAATGCTGCTTATGCCACCTGCCGTGCCATTGCTCGCTCCGCCGCAAAAAACTTCTATTACTCTTTCCTGGCGCTGCCCAAACATAAGCGCAATGCGCTGTGCGCGGTCTATGCCTTCATGCGCCACGCCGATGATATCAGCGACGATGAGAGCCTGCATCCGGAAGAGCGCTATCACAAGCTCGATGAGTGGCTGCAAAACGCCAGGCGGGCCTTTGGCGGCGAGACCACCGATGACGCCGTCTTGTTTGCTCTGGCTGACGCCCAGCGCCGCTACAAGGTTCCAGTTGAGCTCTTTGAAAAACTGGTGCAGGGCACTGCCATGGATCTGGAGCATAGCCTGGCCGCGGCCCAGAGTGCTGCCGCCGACCCGAACGCCGGCCAGGCCCCGGTGGCCCTATACGCGACCTTTGAGGATCTATACCAGTACTGCTACCACGTAGCCTCTGTCGTCGGCCTGGTGTGCATCCGCATCTTTGGTTATCGCGATTCCCACGCCGAAATTCTCGCCGAGCGTTGCGGCATTGCTTTTCAGATGACCAACATCATCCGTGACGTAAAGGAAGACGCCGCCATGGGCCGCATCTATCTTCCCCAGCAGGATATGAAGCAGTTCGGCCGCTCGCCGCAGGAGCTTGCCAATTTCGGCAATGGCTTTCAGCCCGGCAAATTCCGTACCTTACTGGAATTCGAGGCCCAGCGCGCGCGCGAATTTTACAAATCGGGCAGGGAACTGATTGAGCTGATTGATTATGAAAGCCGTCCTGCCCTCTGGGTACTGATTGAAATTTACAGCCGCTTGCTCGAGAAGATTGCCCGCCAGAACTACGACGTCTTTAGCGAGCGTGTGCGCTTGAGCAGTGCGGAAAAATTACGAGTGCTCTCCCGCGGCCTGCTGCGCCGCATCATCTCATGATTGTGAATCACTGCTGCCGCCAGGCGGCACAGCATTTTCTCTTGGTGGAAGCAATTTTCGCCACAGAAACGGAAATGGATACGTCAGCACCGAGCATGCCATCATGCCGCGAACTTCGCTGCGCGACACCTTCACGCGCTGTTGCAGTTGATTCACATCTGCAGCGCGCAGCTTTTCAATCGTTCTTGCGCCGATCAAGATTGGCCAGGCGCAGGCAAGACGAACGCGAAATTGCGAGAAAGGCACCGTGTTCGTGTAATTCCAGCCGGCGAGCAAATGCGATTCCGCCCGATCAAGGTAACGGTGATACAGCGGCAGAAATTGGACCTGATCGCCGGTCGACAGCAATGTTTGCGGCAATAGACCCGCCGGCTTTAATCTGTCCATGGGCAAATAGCAGCGGCCCTTTTTCAAATCTTCCGGCAAATCGCGCAAAATGTTCACGAGCTGCAAACCCTTGCCGAAACGAATGCCCTCGGTGATGAATTGTTTCTCATCCAATCGCGCGTGGGGAAACAAATGTGCGCGGCAAATCTTCGTCCAAAATTCGCCAACGCAACCGGCCACGCGGTAGGTGTAGTCGTCCAGCTCAATGTCCGTTTCCAGCACGACGATTTGTTGGCTGGAAGCTTGGGCGAACCGGCGCAAATCCAATTCCTGTCCGCTGGTGATCGTTGTGAGCACGTTACGGATCAATTGTTGATCGGCTGCAGAAAAAGATTGCAATGCCGATAAACTGTCTTCGACCTTTCCCAGCAATAATTGTTCGGCCGCTGAACCCTGTTGTTTTGCGAATTCGCCGAAATTCAACGGTGTAGAGTTGAGGCCGAGAATCCGTTCACGAAGTGCTTGCAGCGCAGCAAGCCGCTGATCAAGCGGAAGAATTTCCGTATCGGCAATGGTGTCGGTCGTGCGCGCGAGCAAATAAGCCAGGCCGATTTGCGGGCGGACGCGCGCGGGCAACACCCGCAAGGTCAGATAAAATGAGCGTGAGGTCGCCTTGAGCAAATCATCAAGCGACTGTTTTGATCCAATCATTGTCGAAATAAATACCACAAGGGGTTATTGCCCGGCCTTCATGTGGGCTTCCAGGAATGCGAGCACATCGCTGCCCCAGAGGTCGGTTGCCTCGGTGCAGAATTTCCAATGCCCGTCCTGATGGCTGCTGCCCACGGCGGGGTAGATCTTGGATCGAAAATCCACGTGCTTCCTGCTGGCCTCTTTGCTCAACTCATGGCTGGGCGCTAGATTGTAATCGTTCTCTGCTTGCAACAGGAAGATGGGCGCCTTGGCCTGATCCACTGCTCGCTTCAGCCGGTCCTGCAGCGGCGGATTGTGTTCCCACGACATGGCAGCCGGAGCGAATGGAAGCAGCGCCTTAACGCCGAGTGTGCGTTCCCCAGTCAACAACGTCTGGATGCCACTATACGAGCAGCCGGAAATGGCGATGCGCCCAGAATCAACAAAGGGTTGAGACTTCAAATAATTCAAAGCGGCGACAATATCTTCAACTTCTGCCTCCTGCAACTCGACCATACGCCGGGCGCGTTCATTGGGAAGCGATTGCGCGACCAGGTCCTGTATATACTCGCCCGGTGAGCGGCCCTGGCCTCGACGGTGGGGCACAAAAAAAAGGTAATGATGCGCGGTATAAAATGCGGCTAACGCCGGTTGCGAACCTGGCAGTTTCTCGCTCCCATGGTTCCACACAAGGACCGGAAATGGACCTTCTCCTTCCGGCTTCCACAGGAAGCCATGCAACTGCAGTTTGCCGCTGGGGAAAATTACCTCTTCAGCCTTGGATTGTTGCGCTGTCGATTGTCCAGGAGCAGTGCAACGGAAGATTGCAAACAGCAGCAAACAAAGTAAGGATGGTCGCAATATTTCCTTCCAGTGGTGTGTCTGCGGCATGGAACGGCTCCTTAAATTGGTGATACCTTGATCATTCCCTTGAGCAAATCAAACGAGCGTTGATTCTGAGAACAGAGTATCGCGTACCAGGGCTGAATGCTGACTGCCGGCGCTTTTCAGCCCGCCAGCAACGCTACACCAATACATACAAACAAGGCTGCTGCCCAGCGGCGGCCGTCCACGTTCTCGTGCAGATAAAATCGTGCGGCGATGGCGTTGGTAACAAACGTCAGTGAAGTTGCCGCGGGCACTACCAGGCTCACGTCGGCGTGAGAGAGCGCAAAGAGCAGCGTGTAAAACGTGATGGACATGAACAGCAGGCCCACCCACACAGTCCCGGTTTCTGCAATGCGGCGAATTACGGTGCGCAGCCCGGCGTGCCTGCGCAGTTCACCGATGTCGCCGACTTTCTTCATGGATTTGGAGATCATCACGTCGCCCACCGTGGAACACATCACCATGATTGCAATCGATCCCCAGGTATAAGCTGTTTGTGAGCTCATGAGCCGCTCTTCTTTTCCGCCGGATGCCGGGTGGCAATCGGGCCGCCGGCCACGATTCCCACGCCACAGCTTATGAGTAAAATCCCCGTCCAGCGGGTGGGAGAAATCTGCTCGTGCAGGACCAAGGCTCCCAGCACTGCAACCAGGACGTAGGCGAGAGAGGAGGCGGGAAGCACATAAGTCAGGTCCGCCCAGGAGAGGGAGATGGAGTAGGCAGCAAGAAAACAGATCAGCAGCAGAACGCCCAAGCCCACCCACGGACTGAAGACGGCAGGGATCAAGTGGCGAAGATCACCAACCGCGAGCCCTCCCGTGCTCCTCATGCCGTAGGAGAGACATACGTCTCCCACGGAACTGAGGACAACCATAGCTGCCAGTATCAAGTACTGGTGAAGGGTCAAGGAGCCAGGGTTCCTATGCTTCGGCGGTTCCAGCGGTTTCGGCGTTTCTTCCTGCGGATTCTGTATTGCGACGTCCGGCGACATATTTCTTGCGTTGTGCGCGCAGCTTCATGAACGATTTGCCTTCCTTAATGAGCCGCTTGCGTTCGGTTGAATCGAACACGGCTTTGCGCACAATGCGGAAAATTGCCTTGGGCCGGAAGTAGTATTCATCGTAGAAGCGATGCACAGCTTCCAGGGCTTCTTCACGCGGCAGACCGGGATACTCAATCATCGCCAACTGGTGCCCGCCCTCATCCACCATCTGCTGCTCGTTGACGATGAAGCCGTTCTTCTTGGCAAAGTCGTACAGCTCCGTGCCCGGGTAAGCATGCGCCAGCGATACCTGGATGGTCTCTACATCCAGCTCCTTGGCAAACTTGATGGTCTGCTCGATAGTCTCACGAGTCTCCCCCGGCAGGCCGATGATGAAGTCGCCGTGCACAGTTAGTCCCAGCTTCTTGGTATCGCGCGTGAAGTCTCGAGCGCGCTCCACGGTTGCGCCCTTCTTGATGTTTTTCAGGATCTGCGCATTGCCCGACTCGTAGCCCACGATCAGCAGGCGGCATCCCGCCTCTTTCTGTGCCTTGAGAGTTTCGTAGTCGGTGGTGACGCGTGAGGTGCAAGACCACGTCATCTTCAACGGCTTGAGCTTGGAGCACAGCTCAACCGTGCGCGCCTTCTGGATGTTGAAGGTATCGTCGTCGAAGAATACTTCTTTCAGGTCAGGCCAGTATTCCTTCACCTTGGCCATCTCACGCGCCACGCGGTCGGAGGAGCGCTTGCGCCACGGATGTCCGCTGAGCAACTGCGGCCACAGGCAGAAGGTGCACTGCGCCGGGCAGCCGCGAGTGGTATAGAACGACAGGTACGGATAAAGCAGGAACGGCACGGTGTAGCGCTTCACGTCGAGGTCGCGCTTGTACACGTCCACGGCATCGGGCAAGGCGTCGAGATCGGTCACTTCGGGGCGGTCGGGGTTATGTACGATCTTCCCGTTCACGCGGTACGAGATTCCCAGGATCTCCGCCAGCGGCTTGCCATTGGCAAACTCGACCACGGCGTAGTCGAACTCCCGCCGGGTAACAAAATCAATGGCCGGACAATCGGTCAGTGACTGCTCCGTCAGCGTGGTCACATGCGGCCCCACGAAGGCGATTTTCAGGCGTGGATTGGTGTCTTTCATCGCCGTGGCCAGCGCGCAGTCGCCCTTGAAGCCCGGAGTGCTGGTAAACAGCACCAGAAACTCGTACTCCTTGGCCAGTTCGATGGTCTGTTGCACCGAGACGTGGTGGGGCGGAGCGTCCAATAGACGCGAACCCTCCAGCATGCCGGCGGGATACGCCAGCCAAACCGGGTACCAATACGACTCAATCTCACGGGTCGCCGGCCAGCGCGAGCTTGCGCCGCCATCAAACCCCTCAAAGGACGGAGGATTTAAAAGCAATGTCTTCAATGGCATAAGTAAACTATTAATAGTAACATCCGCAGCCGCTGGGTTGTAGGGAAATGAATATTAAATTTGTTAATTACCCGATCTGCACAAAACCTATCAACACTGCCGGTACAAGGTTTTGCAGGGGCACGGCTGCAGCCGTACCGTAAACTAACAAGGTTGCGGCTTTAGCTACTGGGGTAAGTTTTTGTAACTACAGAATCTCTTAGTGCTAATTGTCCGATTGCTTATTACTGCTTCTTGGCTGAATGCTAAGTGCTATTTCCTTCCGCCCCGACTCTGCGCCATCACCAGTTTCAGTGTTGCCGGCAGAAGCACCACCGAGACGACCCCTTTTTTATCCAGGCCCAAGGCAAATTCACGCATCGCTGCAAAATCGCCCTCGGCTGCGTGCAGCAGAATAAGCCCAAAAGGATTGATTTGCGGCAAAAGATGCCGCACAACCTGTTCGTGGTCCATGGAACACACAAGCAGGTCTATGCTGCCTTCGAACTTGCTCCCTGCGGCCGATTGATTGCGAATCTCGATTGAAACCGAGGGCGAAATTTCGAAATCTGTAGTCTCTTTCTTGATCAATGCGAATTTTTCGGCATCCCGGTTGCAAACGATGAGCTTGCCATATCCGTTGTCATTCAAGCCTTGGAGCAGGGCAAGAGTGAAACCAGCCTCTGATCTTTGCTCAACCGTAAGACGCGGCTTGGCTGTGGTGACCACTCGCCGCACAAAGTCTGCCACCCCGGCAGTCCATGCCCGTTCTGAGCGGGTCAAATCACGCATGTCGTGCATACGTTTCTGTTGATCCACGATTTCCATCAAAGCTCAAACTACGGTTTGGGCGCAGGATTCGTCGAAGAATCGCTGGGCGCACCCGCATCGGGAGCCACGGCCCAGCGCTCGAGATCGCCGGTCGAGCGCAACAGTTGCATTTGCGCCTGATCGAGGGCGAAAGAAGCATCCAGCAGGTTGATGTAGGTCTCGTGCTCGTGTACGCGGGCCTGCTCCTGGTCTTTGATAGTGGCGGTTCCCGCCTGCACACGGGCCTGGGCCGCTTCCACGTCAGATTGTGCCAACTCGTGCTCCAGCCGCGCCACCTCTTTGGCTTCCGTGAGCTGGCGAATCGAGCGTTGCAGCTTCAACGTCTCGGAAGAAACCTGGTCTTTTACCTCCTGCACTTGCTTTCTTGCAATGATGGCCTCGGCATCGGCCGCTTCCGCTTTCGCCTTCTGCGCAGAATTGAAAACCGGGACGCGGACCACAACCCCATAGACCGCATTATTGCGTTGAAACTTCTTAAAAAAATCCTGGAAGTTATTGTACTTGGCAAAATAGCCGTACTGGCCCGCCAGATCGATGCTGGGATAGAGCGCTTTGTGCTCGCCTTTGGCGGTAAAGTGTTCGGCCTCAGCCTGCTGGTCCGCAACTTTGATCGCCGGACTATACTGCAGCGCCTTGCTCACCAGGTCTTCCTCCTCATGCACCTCCGGCAGCTTGGGAATCGATTCGCTGGCCGTCTGGATCTCCGCCAGCGGCAGTCCGGTGAGCTGCGCCAGCCGTTGCCGCAGCAGGTCAGCGGTGTTTTGCGCCTGCGCCGTCTTCATCCGGACTCGTGCGCTCGCCAACTTCGCCTTGGTCAACTCCATCTCGCTGTCCACGCCTTCTTTCACGCGGTCGCTCACCACCTGCTCCGCCCGCTGGGCAGCGTCATGCTGCTGCTGCAGGATGCTTAACATCGAGGTCAGGGTATCGAGTTCAACGTAATCGGTCGCCGCTTCCAGAATGACCTGGTTCTTCTTGTCGTCAGAAAGATGGGTTGTGGCCTGCCATTCGCTTTGGTACGAGCGAAGAAATTCGTGCTGCGAAGGGTTGAAAAGAAACTGCTGCGTGGTGACGTTGAAGATAGTGGGCGCCGAGCCCTCGATGCTCAGCGGATATCCATAGGTCCACGCCGCTCCGGAGCCGATCTCAACCCGTGGCATAAACAGGTTGCGTCCCGCCACCACCGCCGAGTGCGCCCGTACCTGGTCGGCCGTAGCGATGGCCATGGTGGTACTGTGGCGCAAGGCCAGGTCAATGGCCCGCCGGAAGGCCAGTGGCTCCGCAGCTTGTGAGCTTGCGGCGGCAAAAAATGTTACGGCAGCAAACAGAACCGGGCAGCAAATTGAAAAATGCAATCTGACTCGCATCACCATCACCTAAAAAATTGGAATCAAAGGAATCTGGAAGTATAACAAGCCGCGCAGCCTGTGTGCTCCATTTCCTTTGGAAGAGAGGTGTTCCGGCGGCAGGTTTTTCTTCCGAGACGTGTTTGCTGGTCAGGTCTACTGCTCCCTGCCGGTGCTTTTGCGCGCAGCTTTAATTTGTAGGGACTCGCGTACGCTGGCGATATCGAACTCAGTTCCCTTGAGAAGGTGCTCCAACCAAGGCGATACTTCTTGACTTAAATACGTCGGGCGCCCGTATCTGATATTGAGGAGCGGCTGCAGCGGTTTGTCGAATCTGGAATTGTCGTAGATGCGGAGCGTTTGGAGGCAGCTTGTTCGAAAATCAAGCGCAGCAATCAGATTCTTCGTGCTTTTGTTGTAAATGTCACGGATGAGGCGTTCGGAAGCCGAGTGGCCCCTCTATATGATCGCTCCATCACCCGCCTGATGCTCTCCTCTACGCTGCCGGCATTGACATACTCCATCAAAGTCCAGAAACCGTGGGCTTGCGCGAGCCGCGCCTGCTCAAATGTGACTTGGCTGCGGAGAGTGGTTTCTAAAGCAAAGCTCTTGCCGGCGCTGATGTGATCAATTACCCAAGATTGAAATTCCAGGTTTACACGAGCGCGGATATCTTTGGGAATGCGACGGAAGGAACCGCCATTAAGTTCAGCGGCACGGGTATCAGCATTGAACCAGTCGTAGCCGTATTCAACAAGGGGAAAATTTGTGGACTTGCCGCTGCCCGGCGGGCCGGCGACCACGATCATTCGAGGTCGCGGCAAACTAACCTCCGAAGTCGCGGTCCGCTTCTTCGCGCATGTCTTCCGGAAGACCACGCTTTATGAGATTGCCTTTTTCGTCGATAATTCCTAGCCGAATGGCTTCCTGCACCTGTGCGTGACGGATCTTGTCGCCGACGGCATGAACCTGTGCGAGAAAAGCATCGAGATCCTGCTCGTTGTCCACATCAATGGAATCCATCGTGAGCGGCTTGATTCGTGTAGTCATAACCTGTCTTCTCTTCATTGTACCGCCGAATTCTTGCCTGTCGACGCAGCAATAGGAGGCTCCCCTCATTTTGATCTTAGAAGCTGTTTCATACCCCCCGAAGTCAGCGGAATTTGAAAACCTCAGGGGCTAAAAGCCGGCTAAAGCCCGCATTTTATAGGCTTTTAAACGACTCACGCTGTTTACTGCAGCTTCTTCAGCGCATCCTGGGCCCGTTTGAAGTCGCTGGCCAGAGCCAGTGTGGCCTTGTACTCGTCAGCGGCTCCCTTTTTATCGTTCTGTTTTTCCAGGATCTGGCCCAGAAGGAAATGCGCCTGGAAGAGAGGTGCTTCGTCGGCGTGCTTTTCTTCGGCGATATATTTGCGCGCCAGCGTGGCCGCCAGCGGGAAGTTGCGCCCGGCGCGCAGCAACTGGGAGGCGGCATCGAACAGCGCATTGCTCGGTTTCTTGTCGTCGAGCGATACTGCCTTGTTGATGGCCTCTTCCATCTCAGGGTAGCGCTTTTTGTGGCGGTAGTAGGAGGCAAACTCCAGCCAGTCTTTGGCCGGGTTGGAAGAGGCGACAATGGCGGCACGATATTCTGCCTCGGCGACGTCGTTCTTTTTGTCTTCTTCTGCCGCGCGGGCTTTGATCCAGTGGGAGGCCGCGGCGTCGATATCTTTCACCTTTTCCGCCTGGGCACGGGCCTTCTCCTTGCTGCCGCCGAGACCGAAAAAGCCCGGCGCTTCCGCGTAATACTCGGCCAGGTCGCGGCGGGCCTCAACATTGTTGCCATCGAGCTCGACCGCCTTTTCAAACTCGGCCCGGGTTACGTGCGCTAATTTCACCGCCGTAAAAAACGCAAACTTCGAAATGGTCTCCGCCTTGTTGCCGTAGGCGCAACCGAGAATGAGATGGTATTCGCTGTTATTGGACGCCAGAGTTACCGCCTGCTGCTCAGCGGTAATAGCATCGTCCCAAAGCTCCATCACGTAGTAAGCGTGCGCGAGCTGGTGAAAGGCCTCGGCATCTTTGGGAGAAGACTGGGTTTTCGCCTTCAAGGCCGTCAGGGCTTCGTTCGCCTGGCCATCGGCGAGCATTAGACGTGGATTGGCGTCAGCGGCGCCAGCGCTTGCCGCTGCTGCTAAGAGGACCAGTACCAATAGGAAGTTTTTCATTTCGTATCAAGACCAAAGAAAATCAATAGCTCGGTTGTGCCACGCGGACAGCAGCTCCGGGCTGCAGAGGAGCGCCATTTGTCGAGCCTAGTGCTACCTCGGCTCCATCGTCCAGGCCCTTGGCTACTTGTATGCGGGTGAGGTTGAAAACTGAGGTTTCCACGTTGACCCGTTTCAATTTGCCGTCCACGATCTGATAAACAAAATGCACGTGGTCTTCCTGGTGCATGGCCTCGCGTGAAACCGTCAGCGCGTTGTCTTCGTGCGCCGTCAGGATGCTCACGTTTACGTTGATGTTGGGCAGCAGCTTGCCGTCGCGGTTATCCACCTCGCACGTGATCTCGCCCACGGTGCGCGTGCCCCGCACGATGACCGTAGTCGGGATTCGCGTGAGCGTGCCCTCCCAGGTGCGTCCGGGGATGGCATCCCAATTCGCCCGATGTCCGGCTCATCTACAAAGCCGCGTACCTGCACCTTCGAAAGATTGGCCACCTGCACCAGCAGATCGCCGGCATTAACGTATTGTCCCTGGCGCACGGGCAGAGAGTAGACGATTCCATCCTGCGGAGCGCGGACGTTGGAATTTTGCAGCACATCCTGGGCTGCCGCGTAAGCCGCCTGCGCCTCTGTCTTTTGTGCAAAGACGCGCTGCACCTCGGGCGGCGAATAGCGCCCCTTCAATTTTTGCTGCAGCAGATTCACCTGCGCCTGGGCGGTCTGCAAACGGGTCTCTGCCGCGGAAACCTCAGCCGGAGACGCCGAGCCGCTCTGCTCCAGGCGCTTCGTCGCATCCAGGTTTCTTTGCGCTGCGTCCAATTCGCCTTTAGCTTTCACCATGTCCGCCTGCGTTCCCAGCACCTCTTCGTGCGTGCCGCCCCCGCGCACGGCGGCGATATTGGCATCCGCGGAGCGCATCTCCGCCAGCGCCCTTGCTGCGGTGGCCCGGGCCTCGGCGTCGTCAAGCTGCAGCAGGAGCTGCCCTTTTTTGACGGTGTCGCCTTCGTTGACCAGCAGTCTTTTTACCGTGGTCGCCCCCGGTGTATGCGCCTCAAAATTCTGGATAGGTTCGATCTTTCCGTTGGTCTGGATGGTATTGATGATGGTCTCGCGCCGCGTCCGCTCGCTGCGCACAGGGATCTCCCCGCGCGATGTCGTCATGAAAGCTGCGAGCACGATGACGCCCAACACTACTGCGGCAATAATGGTCCAAATCCTCTTACTCAATAACCCGCTTCCTTTACATTCAAAATTCATGCCCACGGGCAGTACTTGGGCATGTTGAGGAGGAAACTATTTAGTATATCCGACACGCCCTCAGGTTTCCTGCTTACACCCGTCACCATCGGCCTTTCTCCTCAATCAGGTACGCGCGACATGGCTCTGGAGAGTTCTGTGATTAGATGCGGCAGCGCGCTTATTTGTTCCTCCTGGTTACGGCAACCACCAGGACAGACGCTTTCAAACAAGAGTTTCGGCAGTGGAGTCCCAAACTAATAGCTAACGGCTAAGAGCTGCCATTACAATATCTACATGCCCAAAGCTCCCCGTTACACTCCAGAGCATGCCGCTGCTGGCCTGGATGCAGACTTTCCTGACATAGAGACCTGGCCCAACCAGTTTGCCGGATACGAAATCGTTGTTGATGTCCCCGAATTCACCTCGGTCTGCCCTAAGACCGGCCTGCCCGATTTTGGTGTGCTCAAGATCCGCTACATGCCCGACAAGCTCTGCCTGGAGCTGAAATCGCTGAAGGAATATCTTCTGACCTACCGCAACCTGGGCATCTTTCAGGAAAATATCGTGAACCGCGTGCTCAATGACGTAGTTCGCGCCGCCAAGCCCATCTGGGCTGTCGTGACCGGCGAGTTTCGCCCCCGCGGAGGCATTGGTACAACTATTGAAGCGCGTTATCCCCGGCCAAAGAAATAACTGCGTTCAAAACCTGACGCCATGACAAAACCGCTCGGCAAACTGTATCCCATGCTGGCCCTGGCTCTGTTAACCGGGCTGAATTTTTTTAATTATGTTGACCGTTATGTGCTCGCCGCCGTGCAGCCCCTGGTTCAAAAAGAATTTCATCGCAGCGATGCTGATATGGGCTGGTTGACGGGCGTTTTTTTCGGCTGCTATGTGGCCGCATCCCCCTTCGTGGGAATTCTGGCCGACCGGTACGCCAGGAAATGGCTGGTAGCTGGTGGAGCCATCGTCTGGAGCGGCGCTACTTTACTGACCGCCATAACTCACACCTATCAGGCCTTGCTGGTGCGGCATACACTGGTCGGCATCGGCGAGGCCAGCTTTGTTGTCATTGCTCCTTCACTGGTCTCAGATCTCTTTCCTGAACACCAGCGCGGACGCATGTTAGCAGTTCTTTATATGGCGATTCCCGCTGGGGCTGCTGGCGGTTATCTGCTCGGCGGATATCTCGGACCTTCGCACGGATGGCGGGCGCCTTTTCTGGTTGCCGCGCTGCCCGGATTCCTTCTGGCCTTGCTTGTGATGCTGATGCCTGAGCCGCAGCGGGGCAGCGCCGATCGCCTGCTTGCCACACCGGAGCGCGCCACCGTGCTGGGATTAGTCCGCAATCCCGCCTATTGGACCATCTCTCTGGGGATGGCCATGTTTACTTTCGCCATCGGGGGAATCTCTCAATGGATGCCAACTTTTCTCTCTCGCGTGCGTGGTATCCCCCTTACCAAAGCCAACCTGATCTTCGGCGGAATCGTCCTCTTCGATGGGGTAGTGGCCACTCTGGTAGGCGGCTGGCTGGGTGACTGGATGCTGCGCCGCGATAAGGCTTCCTATTATCGGCTCTCGGCCTGGAGTGTGCTGTTGGCTATCCCTTTCATGATAGTGGCGATCTTTCACGCCGGAATTTTCATGTACCCCGCCGTGTTGCTCTCGATATTCTTCCTGATGTCCAACTCCGGCCCGGCCAATGCCGCACTGGTAAATTCTGTGTCCGCACCTATTCGCTCTACCGCCGTAGCTGTGAACTTATTTGTGATTCACATTCTTGGAGACATCCCCTCGCCGCCTTTGATGGGATTCATCTCCGACCATAGCTCATTACCGATTGCTTTTATCCCCGCCATGGTCGCGTGTGTGTTCTCTGGCGCTGTTTTGTTCTACGGCATGCGCTTTGCGCCTGCGGTTCCCATCAACGGAAACGTGGTTCTCACCAAAATGGGTTCTGGAGTAGCTCCACAATGAGCCTTCACTTCCTCCTGTCCGGTTTCGAAGCCCACTGGTTCTCTTGGACCCTTGGGTTGATCCTGGGAGGTTTCTGGTTCTTCCGCCTGGCCGGGGTCGCGCGGGGCATGCGCCAGATCGCCGATATTAGCCGGCCCGAGTGGAACCTCCAATCGCCCAGGCCACGGGTCAGCATCATCGTGCCCGCGCTGAACGAGGAAGAAAACGTAGAACCGGCAATGGCGTCGTTGCTGAAACTCGATTATGCCGATTACGAAATCATCGCCATTGACGACCGCTCCACCGATCGCACCGGCGAAATTTTGGACCGCATGGCCGCGGCCTCCCATGGCAGACTCCGCGTCATTCACATCGCCCAACTTCCCGCGGGTTGGCTGGGTAAGCCGCACGCCATGTGGCGAGCCGCCCAGCAGGCCGGTGGGGACTGGCTGCTCTTCACCGATGCCGACGTGGTCTTTCGTCCTGATTCTCTCCGCCGCGCCGTGGCCTATGCTCAAGCCGCGCCGACCGATCATCTTGTCCTGGTTCCCGACATGGAGACACACTGTTGGGGCGAGCGCATGATGGTGGCTTTATTCGGATGCTTTATGGTTCTGGGCTACCGCCCCTGGAAGGCCGCTGATCCCGCGTCTCGCGAGTACATGGGCGGTGGCGCATTCAATATGATTCGCCGCTCCGTGTACGAGCGGATAGGAACCTTCCAGGCTTTGCGCATGGAGGTGGTTGAGGACACGAAGCTGGGCAAAGTGGTCAAAAAAAATAGATTCACCCAGCGCTGCGCCATCGGTCCTGGCCTGATCAGAATCCGCTGGATCGTGGGCGCATTTGGCCTGGTCCGCAACGTCACTAAAAACTTTTTCGCTCTGGCTGAATTTCAATGGTGGCGGGCACTGGGCATGGTCTTGGCCATGACTGCCTTCTTCCTGCTGCCCTATGTTGGAGCGGCGTTTGCTCCCGGCTGGAGCAAGCTGGGCTTCCTGCTGGCCCTGGCCTGCATCTTTTGCTTCTATGTGGCGATGTTTTTCCACGCAAACATCTCGCCGCTCTATGTTCTTACCCATCCCCTGGCATCTGCGCTGGTCATTTACGCCATGCTGCGCTCAACCTGCATCACCCTGTGGAACGGCGGTATCAACTGGAGGGGAACAAAGTATCCGCTGGATGAGCTAAGGAAGGGACTGGTTTGATTTGAGAAGTAAGAAGTAGGAGCGAAGAGTTCAATCACCAAATCAACAATC
>QIAW01000487.1:11394-13710 GCA_003225655.1 Acidobacteriota bacterium | reverse complement strand
GCGGCGGTGCGGGCATCAAGAGCCTCTTCTTCAGCCGTGAGCAGATCCATCAAAAGTGTCGCGAAACCGGCGCGCTGCAGTACGCGCGCCACATAGCGATTGCGCGGGCTGTAGCGGCTGCTTCCGCTGCCGTGGGCAAACAGCACCATCCCACGGGCTGACGTGGGGATGGCCAAGTCGCCCTCAAGCATGACTTGACCGCCGGGAATGTAGATCGGGCGTTCTTGTACTACGGGCTCTTGAGTGCTGGCGGGACCTTTGACTGCGCCAGCCCGGTTCTCACACAACAAGAAAAGATTCCAACCTAACATCGTCTTGATTCCCCGTCAGTGAAATTCCAGGTGGATCACCACGTCGAACTGTTGATTGAGCCACGCGTCGAAGCCTTTGGCGTCTCGGCCTCGGCTTCTCAGGATATATTTGCTTAGATGTGATTCTGCCCGGTGGCGACAGCCGCGCTTCCGATTTATCCGGAACTCAATTGCATAAGGCGTCTGGATGCATTAGCAGCTCCCCTCGAAGCTTAACCAGCAGACAGGACTGTCATAATTTCCAATCAGATGAATGGCGATTCAGAAAAGAGTACAACCACCCTTGCGGCTGAGGTCGTAGATTTGTGGCGTATCATGACGCATCCAGGATTACCAATTGGTAAATCTACTCGGATAAGCTAGCGCTCATCTATTTGGCTACTTCGAAGATCGCCCCCCCAGCGGCCTTCTATCAGCGAGTGCAGTCCCATCCAACACGAAATTAGAGGAGAACCCCAATGACGAAGCGCAACCCAGCACTGACGTTCGAAGATTCAAGCGCCAATTCCGGCGAACTAACCCCAGCACTCGATCTCGAGCACCAGATTCGCGAACGCGCTTATGAAATCTACGAGCAAAGAGGCAGCCAAGACGGTTCGCCAGAGCAAGATTGGCTGCAGGCCGAAGCTGAGATTCTGCAGGTAAGCGCATTGATACCCAGTACTCGTTACTCCCCACCCGCCAATTTACAGAGGGCACGGAGAGAGGAAAATCTCTCCGTGTCTCTGCGTGCCTCCAGGGTGAACAAAGCACTAGAATGAAGCCGTGCCATCCCAGCGAGTCGAATTCGCTCCTGAGCGCGATGCGGCCATTTTTGCTGCCCTGGCAGCGGCCCCCGCGGTCTACATCCTGCGCGGTGATGAGGGCACTGAGCCCTATATCAGCAAAACCTCGGACCTGAAACGCCGCCTGACCCGGCTGCTCGGCCCACAAGAAGAACAGGGCAAGCGACTCAGCTTCAATCTGCGGGAGCGCTGCCGCACGATTGAATACACGCCGACGGGCTCGGATTTTGAGTCGGGGTTCCTGCTCTACAAAATCCTGCGGCGCGAGTTTCCCCGCGGCGAACGCAACTATCGCGACCGGCTCAAGCTGCGTTTCGCCCCACTCATCAAACTGAACCTGGAAAACCCTTATCCGCGGGCATATGTCACGCGGCGCATCGGGCGGATGAATTCTCCCTCGCGCTACTACGGGCCGTTTGCCTCGCGAGCAGCGGCAGAAAAATTCCTGAACGACGCGCTCGACTTCTTCAAGATGCGGCGCTGCGATTTCGATCTGAATCCTGATCCCAGCTTTCCCGGCTGCATGTATTCCGAGATGAAAATGTGCCTGGCGCCCTGCTTTAAGGGCTGCAGCGACGATGAGTACCGCGGCGAGGTGGCGCGGGTACATGACTTTCTGGAGAGCAGCGGGCAGACCCTGCAGCGTGAACTGGCGGAGCAGCGCGAGAAGGCCTCTGAAGATTTGCAGTTCGAGGCGGCGGCCACGATCCACGGACGCATGGAGAAGCTGCACGCAATTCTGGGCGCGACATCGCTGCCGGAGATCGCGCGCCCCATCGAAAAGCTCAATGCCGTGCTGGTGCAGCCCAGTGTGGAAAAGGGCGCAGTATCGTTCTTCAAGATCACGCACGGCGTGATCGCCGGACCGGTGAACTTTGCCGTAGAAGAAACCACCGAGATCACATCCGCGTCTGGAGCGGCTACGGTCAAGAAAGCGCAGCCGCGTTCGATGGAGTCACGCATCTCCGAATGCCTGGCGCAGGTTCCCGATTCGCCTGCAGCCTCGGCGATGGAATTGAATGAGCATATCGCCCTGCTCAAGCGCTGGTATTACCGCAGCCGCAAGACGGGAGAGCTTTTCCTGACCGATGAACGCGGCGAGTTGCCGCTGCGGCGCATCGTGCGCGGCGTAGGACGCGTGCTGCGCGGCGAAAAAGCCGAAGCCGCCGGGAGCGATGAAGCGCATCGGGCATACTGGCTGGCAAGGACGAGAGAAGAAG
>QIAW01000487.1:0-11355 GCA_003225655.1 Acidobacteriota bacterium | reverse complement strand
CATGCGCTTTATTTCTTACTTCACTTCGTTTGCGGAAGACGACGCGGAGGCCGTCGCGCCAGCGCTCGTCCACGCCGAGCAGGACGCAGTCGATATCCGGCGAGAAGTAGCTTAGCAGCGCATCGGTTGCGGGATGGACGCGCAGCGCGGGCGCGATCAGCAACAGCAGCGGCGGCGCCGGAGAAAGGTCTTTGCCGGCGAAGTATCCGTTGGCGGTAAACTCGCCGCGTAAATGGTGCCATTGCACGCGCGCCCAGTAGTCGAGTCCCTGCAGCGGCAGGTGGATATCTTCATCCGCTTTCAGTTCCAGCACAGCCAGGCGTCCCTCGCGGGTCGAGGTCAACACATCGATCATGGCGCGGTCGCTGGCGGAAAATGCCGGCACTTGGGAGTACACGAAAGCAGGATCAAAAGAAGAATCCACGGCGGCGACGTTCCTGACGATCAGCGACTCCAGCCAGCGCTCAGGCTGCATGCGCCAGAGAGCATGGTTGTGGTCGCCGTTGGCGAGACGGGTTTCGAGAAGGCGGACGAGGAGCTGGCGAAAGAGCCTTTCGCTGTCGCTGTTCAAAACGGTTTCATGGGCACCGGCGCCGAAGGTGATTTCGTACTCCGCAGCTTGGGATTTGGCGCGGGCGAATTCCAGTCCGTGCAAACGGAAGGCAATCTCGCCGGCGGAGATTGGCGCCAGTTGCACTTTGCCGGGATACTGGACGAACGAAAGCACGCGCTCGATGGCGGGCTGCAGTCTTTGCCGGGCGATGGCAGGATTCAGGCACTTTACCAGGCGCGTGGCGATGTTGCCACGGTCCCGGCAGTCGACGAGTTGCAGGCTGTGTTCGGCTTCGTCAAACTCGTACAGCTCAAATTTGGCTCGCACGTGGTCCAAGCAGGCCAGGCGCTCGCGGACCACGGCGCTCGAGCCGGGTGGAAGGAACAATTTCAGCCCTTCCACGACGGCGCGACTGGCTTCTTTGCCGCGGCAATATTCCAGCCACAGTAGGCCAAAGGTGAGTGCCCCATCGATGGATGATTGCAGCTCCCCGGAATTGGTCCCAAGCACGGCAAAGGCGGATTGCCCGCGGCGGAGCAGACCACGGGCATAGACAGGGCTGAACGAGCGTTCCAGATCCATCGCCGATGTGAGCGGAGCGCAAGTAAGTTCCGCGAATTGCCTGTGCAAGACCTTTTGCAGCAACTTGCAATATTGCCGTCGAGCCACAGTTCGAGCCTGCGGTGAGCGCCCGTCGCCATGACGCAGAATCTCCAGCCGCGAGGGTTTCGCCTGGCCGAAGCGCTGCACCGAGAGCACGAGCGCATCTTGACTGGTTTCGGCCTCGAGCACGCGGCGAACCATATTGCGCTCATCGGACCAGAGATGCAGCAGGCATTTGCCGTGATCGGCAGAGACAGAGTAGCGGGCAACCGACAGATCAAAAATCGGCTCGCCGTCTTCAAAGACCACAGCGGCCGGAGATCCCGCCAGGAATGCTTCGAGATCGCGCATGAGGGATTCAGGCTGCATGAGATTTCGCCGCGGATGAACGCAGATCATTTTAATGGGTCAAATCCACACAAGCTACGCATATTGGTCAAGCTCAGATTTTGAACCCCTGCGCTCGCTCAGGATTTCGCCTGCGGCCTCAGACGCCCGCAGAACAGCTCAAAATGCACAGAGGACGCCGGCGCTACGCGAGGCCCATTTCGTGAAATAATTAAATGAACAGGCAGGAATCACAGGATTGCCTGGGGCATCCAATCTTTAAACCTTTCACCAGGACGAGCAAACATGGATAACAGCAGGAAAAAATTCTTCTTCGACCACTACGGATTGAGCGAGCGCGACCTTGAGCAATATCTGGCGGCCGCCCTCAGCGCGGGAGGCGAGTACGCCGACCTGTACTTCGAATACCTGACGTCAACCTCGTTGAGCGTGGATGAATCCATGGTCAAGTCCGCCTCGCAAGGCATCTCTGCCGGGTGCGGGGTACGGGTGATCTCAGGCGAGCGCACTGGATACGCCTACACCGATGATCTGGCGCCGGAGAAGATTCTGCACGCCGCGCGGACGGCGGCGCTGATTGCCAGCGGCCCCTCAAAGAACCCCGTGGTCAGCCTTAAGGACAAGCGGAACTCCAATCTCTATCCGGTGCACACGCCTTCCGTGGATGCTGACGTGGCTGCAAAACTCGATCTGGTAACGCGGGCCGATAAAGCGGCGCGCGCCTATGACTCGCGCATCTTTCAAGTCAGGGTAGGTTACGCCGACGAGCTGCGGCGGATTCTAGTCATCGGCTCCGATGGCACATTTGCCACCGACTTTCAGCCGCTGGCACGCATGAACGTGCTGTGCATTGCCAAAGACGGTGACGTCCCTGCGCGGGGATCGGCCGGCGGCGGCGGGCGCGTCTCGCTGGAATACTTCCAAACGGAGAAGACCCCGGAACACTTTGCCGCAGAAGCCGCACGGCAGGCCATTGTGCAGCTTGGCGCGCGCGAGGCGCCGGCGGGCGAGATGGAAGTGGTGCTGGGACCAGGGTGGCCGGGCGTGCTGCTGCATGAAGCCATCGGCCACGGCCTGGAAGCCGACTTCAACCGCAAGAAAACATCGGCGTTCGCGGGACTTCTGGGCCAGAGAGTGGCCAGTGAGAAGTGCACAATTGTCGACAACGGAGCCATGCCCTCGCGGCGCGGTTCCATCAACGTGGATGATGAAGGCGCCCCCACGCAGAACACGGTGCTGATTGAAAACGGCATCCTGAAAAATTACTTGAGCGACAAGCTCTCTTCCCGCCTGATGGGCATTGCCGATACCGGCAACGGACGGCGCGAGAGTTACGAGCACATCCCTATGCCGCGCATGACCAACACTTATATGCTGGCGGGGCAGGATTCTCCGGAAGACATTATTAAGTCGGTGAAGCGGGGCGTGTATGCAGTGAACTTTGGCGGTGGGCAGGTTGACATCACCAACGGCAAGTTCGTCTTTTCCGCTTCCGAAGCCTACATGATCGAGGATGGCGAGATCACTGCGCCCCTGCGCAATGCCACGCTGATCGGCAACGGTCCGGACGTGCTCACCCGGGTTTCCATGGTCGGTAATGACCTGCAACTTGACGAAGGCATCGGCACCTGCGGCAAAGACGGGCAGAGCGTTCCTGTAGGCGTAGGCATCCCCACGCTGAAAATTGATCGGCTGACCGTCGGAGGAACCGGCTCTTAGCTCTTTATTCACCACGGAGACACAGAGGCACGGAGAAGATCATTTCAAAACCAGTACGCCTGCGGGAACCATTGGGAAGGCCTTGAGATTCGATCCAGCGAAATGAAATTTCACGTACTTGATTTTCTCCGTGTCTCTGTGTCTCCGTGGTAAAAAACTACTTTTAAAAGTACACAATTATGAAGACAGCAGAAATACAAGAGAACAAGCAAAACGAAACTGATCTAAAGCAGTTGGCCGGCGACATTGTGCGGCAGGCGATGCAGCGCGGGGCCACGGCCGCGGAAGCGGTAATCAGCGAAGGCAGCGAATTTTCCACGCTGGTGCGGTTGGGCGAGGTGGAAACCTTGAAAGAAGCCGGGGCCAGGGCCGCAGGACTGCGCGTCTTCCTGGGCCAGCGGGCGGCTTCCACGCATACCAGCGACCTCTCCCGCGACGGCATCGAGCAGATGATAAGCTCGGCGCTCGTGCTGGCGCGGGTGACCTCAGAAGATCCACATGCGGGACTGCCTGCGGCAGAGCAACTCGGCGCCATTAGCGGCGATCTCCATCTTTATTACGATGATGTTTATTCCCTTTCAGGACCTGACCGCATTGACTACGCGCGCCGCGCCGAACGTGCCGCTCTCGACTCCGACAAGCGCATCACCAACTCAGAAGGCGGAAGCTTCGATGCCGCCACCGGCAGAAAAATTCTGGCCAACTCGCTGGGATTCGTGAACGAGTTTCGGCGCTCGTACTGCTCGGTTTCCGCCGTTCCCATTGCGCACAGCGATGGCGCCGCCATGCAACGCGATTACTGGTATTCCGTGGCGCGCACGCTGGCGAAGCTGGAGGCGCCAGAAGCTGTGGGCAAGATCGCCGCACAACGGGCGCTGCACAAAGTCGCAACCACGAAGGTCCCAATTGTTTTCGACCAGCAGACGGCAGGCGCTCTGCTGAATGAAGTCTTTGATGCCGTGAACGGAGACGCGATCTACCGTCATGCCTCGTTTCTTACCGGCAAGCTGGGGCAAAAGGTCTTTGGCGGCAACGTAACTATCGTGGACGACGGCACTATGCCCGGAGGGTTTGGGAGTACCCCGTTTGACAGCGAGGGAGTACCCACGCGCCGTACTGTCGTCTTTGAAAAGGGATTGCTGAATTCGTATCTGCTGAACACCTACACGGCGCGCAAGCTGGGGCTCGCGACTACCGGCAATGCCGCGCGCGGGCTGGCGGGCACTCCGGGAATTGGCCGGGGCAATTTCTTTCTGCATCCAGGAACCAAGGCGCCGCAAGCGATCATCGGTGATATCAAAGATGGACTTTACGTCACCGAGTTTCTTGGTTTTGGCGTAAACCTGGTCACAGGAGATTTTTCCCGCGGAGCCACCGGCCTGTGGATTAAAAATGGCGAACCCGCCTTCCCGGTGGAAGAGATCACCGTCGCCGGCAACCTGGGGGAGATGTTCAGCAATATTGCCGAAATCGGCAATGACCTGGAATTCCGCGGCTCCGTGGCGTGCCCGACCCTGCGGATTGAAGGCATGACGGTGGCGGGAGAGTAAAACAGCTCCAAGCTGCAATCCACAACGTACAAGCGCTCAACCACAGGAATCCGGCAAAGCTCATGAGCGTGTTTAGAGCGTGTTTCATAAATCTCCGAATCTTGACATCCTCAGGGGCTAAAGCCACATTTTTAAAAAGCCCTAAACGGCACGGCTGAAGCCGTGCCCCTTCAAAACTATTTATGAAACACGCTCTAGTACAATTTCTTTTAATGACTGACGAGCAGACACCACCACAACCGGAACCCGAATTTAAGACTGAGCAACCCAAAGAGAGCACGTTGCCATGGCCGGCGATCGCGATCGGCGGTGTGTTCATTATTGTGGTCGTGGGGCTGTTTATTGTGCTTGCTCACAAACCACAAAGGGCGGGCACCAGCGGGCCTTCTGCTTACGCCGCGAACATCAACCTGCAAAATGCCAAGCTCAGCCAGGCAGAGAATTTTATGGGCGGCACAGTGACCTACATCGAAGGCCAGGTGGCCAACACCGGAGACAAAACGGTGACGCGCGCAACCGTAGAGGCCACCTTCCAGAACTCGATGGGCGAGACGGTAGAGCAGGAAGAGCTGCCGCTGCAGATACTGGACCGCAGCGGGCCGTATCCACAGGCGCTTGATCTGCAGATTTCTCCGCTGAAACCGCAGCAGCCGCGAGAGTTTCGCCTTACCTTGAGCCACATTTCCGCCGATTGGAACCAGCAGGCGCCACGACTCAAGGTCATGATGGTGGAAACACAATGACGATTGTGAGATTGAGTCATTGAAGAATTTGGTAATTGAGTAATCGGGTAATTGTGCAATTTGAGAATTGAAAACTTGAACAACTCCTTGAACAGCCTGCCGAAACGAAATATTTGAATCCAATAATCAGTTTGCCAAATTACAAAATTACTCAATTACCCGATTACCCAATTCTTCAATGGTCCAATCTCCCGATGACTCAATGTCTCAATGACCCAATTCTTTCTCGTTTACAATCTGAACATGCCAGAGACAAAGCCCTTCCGGCTGACGGAGTCGGTAAAAGCCGCGGGTTGAGCGAGCAAACTGAGTCCGGCGGCGCTGGACGCGGTGCTTGGGAAATTAGCCCGGCAACAGGACGCGAATGTGCTGGTCGGCTTTGACAAGGCCGACGACGCCGGCGTGTATCAAATCGCGCCCGACAACGCGCTGGTGCAGACGGTAGATTTCTTCACGCCGGTAGTAGATGATCCTTACACCTTCGGACAAATTGCAGCGGTCAACGCCCTGAGCGATGTATACGCCATGGGAGGGCACCCGCTGAGCGCGGGAAATCCTGGAGCGTATTCTGGCCGGCGGCCTCTCCAAAATGATGGAGGCCAGGTGCACGGTGATCGGCGGACACAGCATTCGCGACGCCGAAATTAAGTTCGGCTATGCGGTGACGGGCACAATTCATCCGCGGCGAGTGCTGACCAACTCCGGTGCACAGCCAGGGGACATTTTACTTTTTACGAAAGCTCTCGGCACAGGAGTGATCTCGACCGCTATCAAGAAGCAGCAGGCGGAGCAGGCCTGGATTGACGCAGCCATTGCCTCGATGACCACCTTGAACCGGTCCGCTGCGGAGGTGGTTGCCAGTGGAAGTCCCGAAGCCCCGGCCTTTGAAGTCCATGCCATGACCGATGTCACCGGATTTGGCCTGGTGGGACACGCGCGGGAGATGGCCCTGGGCAGTGGCGTTAGCCTGGAGCTTACCGCGTCCAAGGTTCCGCTACTCCCCGGCGCCCTGGAGTGCGTGCGGGCGGGCCACATTCCTGGCGGACTGAAAGCCAACCGCGAATTTGCCGAGTGCGTTGTGGAATATGGCGCACACATGGATGAAGAGCACAAAGCACTGCTTTACGACCCGCAGACCGCGGGGGGATTGTTGATTTCGGTTGCGGGCGAAGATGCGGAAAGACTTGCGAATGCCTTGCACAGCAAGGGCGTTTCCGCGGTGGAGATTGGGCGGGTGTTCCCAAAGGGGAAGAAAGCAATTGTGGTGAGATGAGTAGAGCAATCGACATTTAGCAAATCATCATTCAGCTCCAGGAAAGTGCAATAAGCGGGCTTACTCCGTGATTTGATGGCCCACAACCTACATTCATTGACTTTTTCTCTCTCTGACAGTAAGGTGTAGCTCTCTCCCGAGATTACCTTGGCCGCGCCGCTCAAGCCGCTCTCTGCGATTGATTCGATAAGTCTCTCTATGCAACGCGCCAGGCAGCAGTTGTTCCAGCCTTTCCGCCTGTCGTTCTGGTGGCGGATGGCGGTGGTCGCCTTCTTCGCTGGCGAATTTGCCAGCTATAGTTTTAATGTAGGCTCTCCCGGCGGAAGTGGAGGCAGCGGACACTCCAATAAATATTTCCTGGCTGCACCGGATTGGGACGTACTCAGGCACCTGCTACCATGGATCCTGATGGGCGCGGTGGTCCTGGTGGTCTTAATTTTCCTGTTCCTTTACGTGCACAGTGTGTTTCGTTTTATCCTCTTTGACTCGGTGTTGACGGGCCGCTGCAGCATCCGTCAAAGCTGGTCGCGACGGCAGAATCAGGGTACGCGGTATTTCGTGTGGCTGATTGCCTATACACTGCTGATGTTACTGGCGCTATTCATCGTCATAGGGCTTCCCGTTTTGGGGCTTTGGCGCGCGGGAATTTTCAGCAATGCCCGCGATCATGTCGCGCTGCTGGTGCTGACCATCTTCCTGCTGCTCATGGTGTTCTTCGCGTTTTTACTGGTGAGCTGGGTCATCGGAACCATTGTCAAGGATTTGCTGATTCCCATCATGGCATTGGATGATGTTTCGGTAGGCCAGGCTTGGCGCAGCTACAAACCTACGCTGGTGCAGCAAAAAGGATCGGCCGCAGCCTATTTGGGGATGAAGCTCCTGCTGGCCATCGGGCTGGGAATTGTGGTGGGTATTGTTTCGTTCTTCGTCTTCCTCATTTTGCTGATTCCGTCGGTGATTTACTTCCTGGCGATGTCGGGCCTTATGTCCAGCGGCAGAGTAGGTTTGGTGGTGGGGATTTTGCTGACCGCGCTGGGTGGTGTTATGTTGCTCGCGCTGATCTTCGCAATTTCAGGCATCCTGTCGGTTCCGCTGGCGGTTTTCTTTCAATCCTATGCGCTTTATTATCTCGGCTCACGCTACCAGCGTCTGGGAGAGCTGTTGTGGCCGGCCCCGCCGGAAAGCGGGACGCCGTCCGCCAGTCCCATGCCTGCTTAGTTTTGAGTGGATTCGGGTTGCATTTCATAGGAAGGCCTTTTGCCATCTCCCTGACAGCAACTCACATCTCACTAATGCGGCTTTAACATTTGCTTTGTCGCACCCGGGCCCCTTTGATGTCGAACGCTGAAATCGGTTCTCTTCTGTTTCTTCTCTTCCTCTTTATTTCCTGTGCCCATCTTTTTGGCTATCTCTTTGAGCGACTGCGGCAGCCACGGGTCATCGGTGAGATTCTCGCTGGCGTAGTGCTCGGGCCTTCTATCGTCGGTCATGTGGCGGCATGGCCTGGCTTCTCTACGCTTGCCTTCGTTACCACATCGGCTCATCAACATGCCGCAGTGATGAACTTCATTTACCAGCTTGGGCTGCTGCTGTTGATGTTCCTTTCCGGCTGCGAGACGCGCCATCTGTTCAGCCGTGACGATAGCAAAGAGGTCGCTTGGTTAGCGATTGTGGGCACCGGTATGCCATTTCTGGTGGCGATTGCTGCCGGAGCGCTTTCCTGGCTACCTCTGGAAACTTTGATGGGCAGAGCACAGCAGCGCCTGGCGCTAGTGCTGGTGTTGGGCATTGCTGTGGCGGTAACTTCGATTCCGGTGATCGCGCGCATCTTTCATGGGAGTGGCGGTCATCGAAGACATTGGCCTGTGGGCAGTGCTGGCTATTGCTACGGCGCTGGCAGGAGCCGGCGTGCTACCCAAGCAGAACATCACGCAGCACGTGATGGCCGCGTTGCTCTACTTCACAGCAGGACTCACCATCGCGCCGCCTCTGCTGAAGCGGCTGAACCGGGCACGCTGGAATTTTCTGGCGGCGATCTCGCCCGTGGCCTACATTGTCGTGGTATTGTTTGCCTACGCATCTCTGGGGGCGATTTTCGACATCAACCTGGTTTTTGCCGCGTTTCTTGCAGGCTTTGCCGTGGCCAGGGACCGGCAGCTTCTTGCTGATGCATTGCAGTCGCTCCACAAATTCTCGTTCGCGGTCTTTATTCCTGTTTATTTTGCAATCGTGGGGTACAAGCTGGATTTGAGCCGCACATTTTCTTTCACCATGCTGGGGATTACCCTGTTTGCGGCGTGCGCGGTAAAGCTGGTGTCGGTATGGATGGGTGCGCGCCTGGCGGGATTCCGCGGGTTAGACAACTTTAATCTTGCGATGGCCACCAACGCCCGAGGTGGGCCGGGAATCGTGCTGGCCAGCGTGGCATACGACGCCGGCATTATTAACGCCGCGTTCTATACCACTCTGGTGCTCGTAGCGGTGTTGACCTCGCAGGCCGCGGGCGCGTGGCTGGAATACGTGTTGCGCAAGGGATGGCCGCTGCTGTCGGACGAGTCCGCGGCTACAGCGAACACGGAAGAAAACGCGCCGGTTACCCCACTGGCGGCGTAGAGCCTGGCGCTTCTTGAATCATCGTAACTGGGAACGAATTTCTTCCTGTTCATCCATTGCTCGGCGTGCTTGAGATCGTAGCGGATAGCGGCGGCGTCACCACATTCGATGTAGGCTTTTTCGCGCCACAACAGGCCCATATAGAAGGTGGCGTTCATGTAATCCGGGCGCAGCTCCAGCACCTGCAGCAACATGTCCATTCCCTCAGTTATGCCTGGACCGTTTTTTGCTTTGAGGTCCTCGCACACCTTCATGTCTCGTGCGTGAGTGCTTGGGGAAACTGTCAGCTCGGCCTTGGTGTCGCTACGCAACTGATAAGCCTGGGTCCACTCGATCACGGCAATAGAGTAGTAGGACTCGGGATCGTTGGGATCAGCCGCGGCCGCCCTGCGGTAGTACTCTTTAGACTCATCGAACTTTCTCAGGTCGAAATAGATGCCGGCCAACATCTTGATGGCATCCACGTTTCCGGGGTCCTGCTTGAGGATATTCTGGTAGTATCCGAGACGGTCCGCGGGCCCTTCACCGTACCAACGCCGGGCGCGAAGGTGCTCAGCATAGCGGATAGCCCTGGGAATGAGCAGCATAACAACAGCCAGCAGAATGAAAAGATACGGGTATCGGAAGCGAGCCATAGGTTCTTAGACACCGCAATACCGGGATTTGGCCGGTGAAAAAATGCGCCGAGGCGTTCGATTGTGCTATTATTAGAGTGCGTAATTTGAATTGGTTGTGAGCAGTTCTCGTCTTGTCAGCAAGTCCGTGCCCTGCAGTATCTTCCGACTCATTTCGACGTAATTGATCAAACTAAAAGGAAAAAAGAACTATGGAACAAGGTACAGTTAAGTGGTTTAACGACGCAAAAGGATTTGGCTTCATCAGCCGCCAGAACGGCGAAGACATCTTTGTGCATCACACGGCAATTCAGTCGAGCGGCTTCCGCACTTTGCAAGAGGGACAGCCGGTTGAATTCAACGTGGTCAAAGGACCCAAGGGATTCCAAGCCGAAAATGTGCAACCACTGAATCGGTAAGTCTTCCCATAAGACTTCAGAGAGGCGATTGCAGGGCAGTCGCCTTTTTATTTTTTCGAGCTTCCTTGGCTGCTCTGAAAAGAAGTAGGCCGCTATTTCATGCGCCACTTTTCATATGCCACTAGCGGCGCTCCAAAATTCAAAACCTCGGAGGACATATGTCAGGCAGGTCAGGCACCACCTTCGGCAAGCTTCAACGGGAACGGGCGCGAAGAGAAAAACAACTGGAAAAAGCGGCCCGCAAGAAACAACGCAAACTGGAAAAACAAACCATGCCGGCCAACGGAGAAGACGGAGCAGAGGAATTTTTGCCGGGAGAAGATGCGGCCGATATGCCCGCAGCGGAGGATGCACCGGCATCTGCCGCAAACCACGAGCCGGTCGCGACTTTCGAACCGGTAAACTCCCCAAAAAGGGATTAGAATCTTTCATGAGCAAGATGTTCGAAGAATAAGCTCAACTCCTGCGCACACCAAGGGAATACAATGAAAAAAATTTACGTCGGCAACCTGGGTTCGTTGACCAGCGGCATGGAAGTACAAACATTATTTGAAAGCTATGGAAAGGTGCTCAGGGCTGGAGTGCTTGCCAACCCGGATACCGGCGAATCCAGGGGATTCGGCTACGTGCTCATGAGCGACGACGAAGAGGCCAACGAGGCCATCCAGGACCTGAACGGCAAAACCCTCAACTGACACAGGATTGACGTGCAAGAGGCCCTGCCGCCGGGAGAACGCGACGCCCATCAGAAGAACTTCCACGGCAGGAAATTGCGCGCGCGTTAAAGGCCGTTTTCACATCAACATACCAACCCTTCCAGGCATTCGTTCGCCGCGCCGCCGGCAAGATCTACATCGCAGGCATTACTTACCCCCAAGAAATAAATCCCAAGAAAAAATGCAAGCTCCGGGAACTTTTTC
>QIAW01000486.1 GCA_003225655.1 Acidobacteriota bacterium | reverse complement strand
CGAAAAGAGCTTCCGCGCCGATTACGTTAATTCGCTTTGCTATCTGGTGGCTCTTCACTCACGCATGCAGCAGGAGATGGAAGAATATAAGAACAAGCGCGGCTCATCGTATCTGTGGAAGCCGCACGCCGATTCTCTTACCTACATGCTCACCGCTGCCAGGCGCATCCTTGATGACTCGGGGCAGGTGGCGGTGGTGGCGGAACAGCGCGGCCTGGCAGAAAAAGTCAAAGCCATGCACAACGCCCAGGACAAATTGCGCGGCCAGATCAATGCCGTGGCCCAACTGCTGCAAAGTTGAAGGTAGCAATCAAGCTGTCAGCACTCAGCATTCAGCCCGTAAGCAGCAATTAGCACTTGGCACTTAGCATTTGGTTCTTAGAGATAATTCTTCCTGAAGAATTAACGAACGGATTTCCTTGGTATGTCTGTTGTGGGTTGTCTAAAGTAAAGTTAAGGGGCTAAATGCTAATTGCTAATCGCTAAATGTTCTTCAGGGGCTGACTGCTGATTGCTTCTTTATTTTGGCTCCAGCTTCAATGCCGCGGAATTCATACAATAGCGCAGGCCGGTTGGTTGAGGGCCGTCAGGAAAAACGTGGCCCAGGTGCGCGTCGCAGCGGCTGCACAAGACTTCTGTGCGCGTCATGCCATGGCTCGTGTCGTCATGCGTGGCCAACTGTCCTTCGCCGGCGGGCTGCCAGAAGCTGGGCCATCCTGTGCCGGATTCGTATTTCGCATCTGAGCTGAACAGCTCCTGTCCACAGCACACGCACACATAAGTCCCTGGTGTCTTGGCCTTGTAATACTCTCCCGTGAAGGCCCGCTCGGTTCCCTTCTCGCGGGCTACATGATACTGTTCCGGCGTGAGCTGCGCCTTCCATTCAGCTTCGCTCTTTTGAACTTTGTCTTTGCTGATTTTTTCCGCCATGGGAAACTCCAATTTGAGGAACTTGGGAAGATGGTAGGCGCGGCTGGAATCGAACCAGCAACCCTCAGCTTAGAAGGCTGATGCTCTATCCAATTGAGCTACGCGCCCAAACCAGGTCGTCAACATTCGTTATTCCATTGTAGAACAGGAGAAAGAAATTTCCGACATAGCGGTCGAGGCTGAGAGCGGGATATGTGAAGGAAGCACCGATTACCCGCCCCGCACACGAATATCAGCTTACAGCCCGAGCTGGCTCGCAGCTTAAACTGGTACCTGGCAGCCGGCTACAGGCAACTGCTCTGACTATTTGCGCTGCGTCGCCGAAATCTGTAGCAGTGCATTTTCCACCAGCCGCAATCCAATGTTCCAGTGGCTGCGGGCGGCATTCTCGTCCTCCCCATAGCCGGAAAGATAAAATGTGATCCCAAATCCTTCCTGCTTTTCCTCAGGGGTCATGGTGAAATAACAGCGCCGGATCATGAACTCGGCCGCGGACGAGATTTCAGGCACGCGCTTCAGCAGGCCGCAGATAGTGCGCGCCAGCTCTTCATGCTTTTCGAAAGAGTGGCGAGATTGGGCGTAAGTGAAGACTAGGTCCACATAGCAGGCAAACTTGCACTCCGCCCCATAGATCAACTCTTCTTCGTTCAGTTCGCGTGTGCTCCACACATCGCATTTGGAGCTCTCAAACATGCTGGAGGGCGAATTGATCGAGGCCAGAAAGTGGCCCAGTTCTTCGTTTTCAAATGCCTCCTGGATATTCAGCAGAAGCTCGGGCTGCCGCCGTAGATCGTAGTAGCGCAACGCCCCATCGGGAGATGCCCAGGGCAATTCCAGGCAATCGTCCTCTGCCCCCAGCTCGACGGAAAAATCTACGTGCATGGAAGTATGAAAACACAAGTCGAGGAAAAATCTAGCATTTTCATCGTCAGGAGAGGACAACACCTAATTTCCAGGCGGGCAACCGAATCGGACAGGTACCTTGATCCGCGTTATCGGCGCTGATCCGAAGTGGAATGTTCGAGTACGAAGTCGATGATCTTGCGCTCCGCCCAGTAGCCGTCGTATCCGTTGGGTTCGGCCAGAAAGGCACAGTGGCCGCCGTGTTCGGTCTCGACGAAGCGGATGTCCGGGTTGGCCTCAATCTTGGCCCGGGTTTCGGGGAGAATGCGGATAAAAGGATCGTCCTTGGCGTACAGAATCAGCGTAGGCACGTGAATGCGTTCGATGACCCGCGCCGCCGCCGCGCGATGATAATAATCATTGGCGCCGCCAAAACCGAAACATGGCGCCGTAATGAACTCGTCAAAATCGCGGATGGTGCGCATGCGTCTAAGTCCATTCATCGAGTAACGCTGTGGAAACAGTTCAATCTTGCGCCGGTAGCGGCGCATCAGCCCCCGCAGAAACTTCTGCTCATAGATGCGGTTGGCAGGCCTATGCAGCGCATCAACCGAGGGCCCCAGATCGATTGCCGGTGAGACCGCGCACACGGCACGAATCTGTGCCGGGGCTTGCGCGCCCCACTCTCCCGCGCACTTCAAGATCAGGTTACCGCCGAGCGAGTAACCAGCGAGCGCAATCGAGGTCAGCTTGTCCTGCTCGATGAGCGTCCTGACCACCGCGGCAACGTCGCGCGAAAGCCCGGAGTGATACAGCGTCGGCGTCAGCTTCTCGGTATCTCCACAGTTACGCATATTCATGCGCACCGCGTTCATGCCGGCCGCAAACGCCTTATTGGCAGTTCCGATGACATATTGCGAATTGCTGGAACCTTCAAGTCCGTGAAGGGCAATAAGGGTCGGCGCCTGCTCCCGCTCGGGCTGCCAGTGGCAGTGGCAGAGAATCTGCACTTCAGGCTCAACCGAAAACAACCGCTCTTCAGGAGCAGCCAGCAGATTTTTACGAGGAAGAAAATTGCCTGCCAGCGTCATGCGGTGTCCGCCCGCCAGCCAGCGCCGTGGACGAAACTCGTCTTCTGACGTGGCTGCCTGCTTGTCATCGCGGATTGCGGATCTGGTTGGGCGATCGGTTGGAAGATTTTCTGCTGGCATTATAATTATCAATGTTATCGGCGAAGCAGCCTGAAGAGCAATGTTTTCCGCTGCCAGTTGCCGGGGAACCAGTCTGAATGGATAAGGACGCCCGGGGAGAGAAATAAAATCATGCCTATCTACGAATATATTTGCCGCGAATGTTCAAAGAAATTTGAGGCCCTGGTGCAGGGCTCGCGAAAAGCCGTCTGCCCGAGCTGCAAGAGCACGCGCCTTGAGCAACAGCTTTCGGTATTCAGCGTCTCCGCATCCGCGCCTAAATCGTCCAGTACGGCGGCGGCGGGCCCGTGTGGCTCCTGCGGCGATCCGCGTGGGCCTGGCGCCTGTTCGCTTGATTCCTAGTCTGAGATTCCTGATCCGATGCTTCTGCAATCCACTCCAAAACAACGTGGCGCTCACTGCGGTGCGCGCTCACGTCGTGTACAATAAAATCACAGCTTTACGGTGGGTATAGTTCAGCGGTAGAACTCCGGACTGTGGCTCCGGCTGTCGTGGGTTCAAATCCCACTACCCACCCCAACTTCTTTACAACGCAATCTGTTTCTTTCCTCAAAGGATGAACCTGTTTTTCTCTGCTTAACCCGCAGGAGAAACCGTGCAGTGCCGGCAGGAGCAAATGAACACCGGATCCTGCTCCCTCACTTCATGCTTGCACTTGGGACAGACATAGTGCCCTATTACGGTTTCGCGCATTTCTTGTGGACGACCAACAGATGTGCATTCAGGGCAATGCATAAGTTTTAGGTAAGATAAGTTTACCAATTCATCGTTCCTGCACTGAAGGTTACCTTCGTAACCAGTTCTGTACCTCAGAAACCCTTGGTTTCAGGCAGGCCGGGACCGGCGGCACTGCGAATTAGGACAATGACTGAGTGGCCGACTCCGTTCCGGTGAGTTCAGAAATCCAGGAGAATCCGGCGGTTACGACGGTAACTTGGTACTGGTCTTCAAGTGTGCGACAGTGGATACAACATGGTGAAGGACCCTCCTCCCCCATTTTTTACCGAACACGTACCCTCTTTACGTTGAGGCGCCCGCGGCCATGAAAAAGCTTAGATTTCTCGTTTCGCTTTTGACCAAGGCAAACCACTATCAAAAGCAGCAGGAAGCCGCTGCCCGGCAGGCGGCCGCGCATCTTGGTGTCGACGTAGAAGTTCTGGATCCAGGGAACGATGCGATTACGCAGAGCGAGCAACTGCTGAATGCTATTCAATCACCTTCTCACGAATCGCGATTCGACGGCATCTTGTGTTATCCCGTCGGGACAACCTTGGTACAAGTGGCGCGTCAAGCTGCGGCCATGGGCATGGGATGGGCCATCCTCAACCGGGAATGCGATTACATTGCAGAGCTTTGCAAGATTTCCCCGGCTCCGTTTTTTTCGATTACTACAAACAACGCAGAGATCGGCCACATCCAGGGACGCCAGATCGGCGCTTTGCGGCCGGAAGGTGGTTTGGTTCTACACCTCATCGGACCGAGCGTCAGCTCTATCGCGCAGTTGCGCTCAACCGGGATGCAGGCCACCAAACCGGCAAACATTCAGATAAGAACGCTGGCCGGCGACTGGAGCGAGCAGAGCGGATACAAGGCCGTCACGCGATGGCTGCAGCTAAAAACTTCAGGCGACACCCCAGTGACCTTGGTGGCTGCGCAAAATGACGATATGGCCATGGGCGCTCGGCGCGCCTTCGAAGACCAGACCAGCGGCGCGCAGCGGGAGCGGTGGACGAACTTGCCCTACACCGGTTGCGATTGCTGGCCCGGAGCTGGGCGGGAATGGGTTCTCAAGGGGCTGCTGACGGCCTCGATTACGAACCCGTCAACTGCGGGCCTTGCCCTGGAGATCATGGTCCAGGCAATTCGGACTAACACACAACCCGCGGAACGCACCATGGTTGAACCGGCTTCACATCCTTCGGTCGAAACCCTGGCAGGCACACTGACCCAGACCGGCGCTTCCTAGGCATCTTGGTATTTCTGCGAGCTGGGTTACCGAGCTTGGTGTTTTTCAAAGACATGACGCAATCGCTGCTGCCTCATCGTTCCATTCCGGGAATGATTCTTTGAAGGCAGCTAGTTTTACATTAACCCACATTTAATAATTACTGCTGTCCTACCTCTTTGTTTCTTCATCGATGAAACGCTATAGGCCCCCAGCTCACTAATCCAATACGGCTACAAACTGGCGACCCTCGTCGCTTCTGCATTGTCTTCTGCCCAGGAAAGGCAGGAGCAGTGAAACCAACAACTCAAAAGCAAGGAGATTAATATGATGAGCAAACGTACGATATTGACCTTTTGTTTTCTTCTCGGTACGGCTGGCTTGGTGAGCGCCCAGCTACCCATCGAACAACGGGTTGACCACTTCCGCTGTTACTTCACCCCACGCTTGCCGGTCGAGCAAAGTCCGACTGTGTTGCAAGACCAGTTTGATGTCGCCACGAAAACCGTGGAACGCATCAATCAACTGCAGATCATTCGGCTCTGCAATCCGGTGATCAAGATAACGCCCGACGGCAAGATCACGCCCATCGTCAATCGCAACCATCACCTGACCATGTTCCGATTCAATCCCCAGCCGGTCGTGCCCCGCATCGCGCTCATTCGCAATCAGTTTGGCGACCAGACAATTACCATCCGCGACGCGGGCGTCCTGGCCGTGCCGACGGGAAAGGCCAAGCTGCCCAATCCAGCGCCTGCACCCTCGGCTGACCTGGATCACTACAAGTGTTATTCAGCCAGCGGGCAGGCTGTGAATAAAGTCGTGGCCCTGAAAGACCAGTTCACATCAGAGCCCGTCCGCGTGCTCGAGCCCATCGGCTTCTGTAATCCCACCAGGAAGGCTGACGCCGGCGCGGTGTTTGGCGTCAAGAACGCCGACGCTCACCTGGCATGCTATGTGACGACGCCTTCACAATTTCCTGGCATCGCGGTCAACATCGCGAACCAATTCGTAAAACGTCCCATTCGTGTCCTGAAGCCCGATATTCTCTGCGTGCCCTCGCTCAAGCTGCAGTGGGCGCCGGTGCTGGGCGTGACCGCAAACCCAGGAGCTTCCGGAACCCCCGTCGAGGAGACGCCCGAACAACCGTAACCGAACCCGGGTGAAAACCAATGCAACTTCTCTTCGATACACATTGAATTGTGAAACTCGAAGCTGAACTTGTGGCAGGCCGGCCCTCCCGCGGCCTGCCGCAAGTTCTGAAATGAAACGCTCTACCTTTCATGCAAAAAATCATCCACCGTCTTGATGAACAGGTTGGGCTGGTCCACGAAAGTCATGTGGCCCGATTGCGGCAATATCACCAGCTTTGAGCCGGCAATCTTTTCGTGCATGGTCTGCGATAGTGTTGGATCAGATTCATCGTGGTCCCCACACAACACCAGCGTGGACACATGGATGGTGGAAAGCCGGTCCGTATACTCCACCGACTTCAGGTTGCCGTCGATCACGAACTCGCCATGCGAGCCCCACATCTCGCGATAAAGCTCCCATGACAATGTCGTATTGCCGGCAACGGGATCGTAGTTCGGATCCGGACGCCGCTGATACAGAAATGGGAAATATCCGTCACCCCAGGCGAGCGTTGCATACTCATTGGGATAGCGGCCCTTCTCCCAAGGCTTGCCTTTGCCGAACAGGCCTGCCTTCTCAAAGGCTTCGAGTTTTTCCCGCTCGGCAGACGGCATGCTCTGCTTTTCTCGCGCCAGCACATCATTCATCGCAGCCGTGCTCTGGAAGGTGCTGCCCAGAACCAGGTGCGACAGGTTCTTCTGATACTTCAACGCGTATGCCTGTGCCAAAACTCCGCCATAGGAGTGGCCGAGCAGATTTATTTTTCCCAGACCGAGCGCCTGGCGGACAGATTCCACATCTTCCACCATGTTTTCGACGGTGTACTGGCTCGCATCTTCCAGTTTTTCCGAGCGCCCTGAGCCGCGCTCGTCAATAAAGACGAGTTTGTTGCTCCGCGCCAGGGGCAGCAGGTAGGGCAGGAAGTAATCGTGCGAGGCGCCCGGACCGCCATGAACAATCACCAGCGGGGCCCCATGCCCTACCGTCGTGTAATAGATCGAGACACCATTGGCATCAACGAAGCCCTCTTGCAGGAGAAAAACATTTTGCGCGCGCGATCCAGCGCCGCCCATCGCCTTCTGCTTGCGGGCCTGGCCATCGCTCGGCAGGCAAACCAGAAGGGCGAGCATGAAACAGCAGACGGGAACGAAGAATGTCTTTTTCATGGCGCGGATTATAGCAGCTACAGCTCGGGCGATTGCCGTTACGGGAAATGCGACGCGCGACCGGGATGGCCGCCGGTAGTCCTCCCCCCTGAATGGCCCCTACCCCCCTTGCTGCTAGGGTCTAGAACCTCTGAACCCGCGTGATCACCGCGTATTTACTGGCGAAAATCGCTGCCGGGCGGGGGCCTTGCTGGGGTGGTCCGCAGAGGTTCCCAAGATACCCCCTACGCCTGCGGGGTGAGCTGCCGGGAGCGGTGTTAAAAACGATTTTCAGAGGTGAATTCTTCCCAGTTCAGTCTGGAAGACACCGGGTATTCACGCCAATGTGAAATCCTGCCGTTCTCAATCTTCACAATCGCCATGCCGTGATAGCGGCGGCCGCCTTCGAGGGTAAACTCGCCCGCCCCAACCTGATCTGGTTCATTGAATAGCAGATGGTGCCACTCGAACTTGCGGGGCTGGACTGATGCTCTGCTGAACAGCTTGCGCAGGGCCGCCCGGCCTTTATGAGTTGGTCCGCTACCAGGATTGCCATATACGGCATTTTCGGTGAACAAGTCCGCAGCCTGGGCTGCGTTGCCTTCGTTCCTGGCAGCGGCCAAGGCGGTCATGATTTTCTCAAAGTCGCTGACAGAAATTTTTCCACTCGCCTGCGGCTCTGGCGTATGGAAACGTGGTCCGCCGTCATCGTCGGGCGACAAACGGCCCCCTTCGTTCTCCAGCCGGCAGTTACAAGGATCATTGCGATCGTTGCAGACCCAGTGCGTGCCCGCGGGAGGAGCGGCATGATCGCATATTACGGCCATCCGTTTGTCTGCCTGAGATGAGGATTGTTGCTGCTGCTGGCCCTGACTCGCGGCCATGACAGTGCTGCCGCCTAAAATCATGACAAACAGTACTCTGCTATACTGCATCGCTGGTTCTCCTTGCTATTGAGTTTTATCTTAGCCAATCGGGAGGCAAATGACATGAAAATCATTTTTGCGATCGGGCTGATTGTTTTGATCTTAGGGGTTGTCTCGCTGTTTGTTCCTATTCCGCGAAGAGAAACCCATGGATTTAAGGCGGGAGACGTAAATATCGCCGTGCAGACGCGGAACGATGAAAAAGTTTCTCCGATTATAAGCGCGGTGCTCATCGCCGGTGGCATTGGCATGATGATCGCCGGCTCACGGCGCTAATGGCATAACCCTGCAAAAAATAAAGCCCGCCGCAGCGGGCTTCTCTAGAAACTCAAGTGCGTAAGTTACTGCGTGCCGGGGCGGGCTGTGTTGCGGTCGGCAATGACCTTCCGGGCGTTCTCAGCCAGGTCCTTGGCTTTGGACAACAGATCCAGCGCCTTGATCACCTCGGGATCTTCGGCGGCATGCACCTCCAAGCCCTTTTGCTGACCAAACTCAGAGATGAACATTTCGCTCTTGATGCTTGACTTCACCCAATCCTGCACGCTGATGAGATCGGCTTCGTTGAAGGCGAGCTTCTGATCTTCGAGAAAGCGGCGAAACTCGCGCATCACGTTGTCATCCTCCTGAAAGTCCTGCGTGATGTGGCGGTTAATCAGGTAGTGCTTGGCAAAATTAAAGAACGCATAGTGCTGCAACAACGTGTCCTGGAAAGGCGTTGACTTGGGAGTTTCGATTTTGACATCAGGAGTGATGCCGCCGCCGCCGTATACGGTGCGTCCGCTGTCGGTGAGCTTCACTTCCTTGTTGGTGGAGGCGCCGTTATTGGCCTGTTCGGTGTTGTAGTAGTAGTCATAGAGTGAAACGCCGTTGTACTCGCGCTGAATGAGGCGGCCGCTGGGCGTGTAGTACTTGGCGGTGGTCAGAGCCAGTCCGGTGTTTTCTGAGAGCGGATACACGGTTTGCACCAAGCCCTTGCCAAACGTGGTCTCACCGGCAATCAGGCCGCGATCATGGTCCTGAATAGCGCCGGAGACAATCTCTGCCGCCGAGGCCGTACCGCGATTGACCAGCACTACCAGCGGATATTCCCTGCCATTGTTGCCGTGGGCCGCACGATAGATCTTCTCCGGTGAAGAGCGCATTCCCTGCCATTGTTGCCGTGGGCCGCACGATAGATCTTCTCCGGTGAAGAGCGC